>NZ_JAZDRH010000030.1:0-39764 GCF_047470865.1 Pseudomonas sp. F1_0610 | reverse complement strand
AATAAAAATATTAAATCTTATAAAAGTTTGTACTCAAAAATCATGAACCCTATGCATGATCAAAGTTTTTACTACTTTTGTCCTACTAAACTTTATAAGGTTTATAATAAAATATGCCATTTAACACTTACCGACCGTTGATTTAGGTTTAGGTCATCAAGACAGTATGAACCGACGCGATACTGGCTAGCCCATCAAATACGAATAAATCTCAATAAAAGGCCAAACTTTTAATTTCGCGGGTAAAAAAATTCGGCTCCCCCTGTCGTTCGAGATATCTAAATAGCTAAAATCTTTTACCCTCCATATAGTTATATATCTATTGGTTTATAAGAACTTTTATTTTTCATAGAGACAAGCTTAGTGCCAATCTGGTTATGACAGGCCCAACATAGTGAACGCAGGTTAGCCCACGTAAACAAACTTCAAGAAACATCTATCGCCTGCTACCTCCACCATACACAACAGACTGCACCGTAATCGCTACAGACTAAAGAAACGCATATAGCTATCATAGGCTTGGGTCTTTATCTTGTATTTGAATATCCAAGCCCAGAATAATTTACCCTTCTCCCCTTAAAAGAGCCGATCAAGGAAAATCAGGTTTGGTCCTTAGATTTTATGCATGCTCAACTTGGTGATGGTCGGAAGTTTTGTTTATTCAATGTGATTGATGATTATCGTCATCTGTACGAGTAATTCGTACACTCACTCAGCTGCTGGAGTGGCGTGAAAAACCTTCTGTAATCCGATGCGGTAATGGACCAGAATTTATAAGTCATGAATTTATGAATTGGGCAGCGAAACACAATATTCGGATTGAATATATTCAGCTATAGAATCCACAACAGAATGCTTACGTTGAACGTTATAATAGTACAATTCGTTATAGTTGGCTCAGTAAGCATTTATTTGACACATTGGAAGAAGTACAAGATTATGCCACTGAGTGGTTGTGGCATTACAATTATGAAAGACCACATCAAGCGAATAAAGGTAAACCACCACTGGCCGCTTAACTTCTACTTTTATCTTCAGTTATTAATAAGATTACCGTGTTTATCTCCAATCTAATGGATGGTTGGCATTCTTTACTACATTGTATTAGCCATGCCACACAATCTGACTATGTCCTTTTTCGTGTGATTGAAGATGAATTTCCACTGTTTGAAATGACGGTAGTAACCGCAGGAAAAACGCAACGTGTTGTGCGCGCTATGAAAGAAGGTAAATGGAATTTTTATGAGCAAGGTGCGCTTTTAGCGTTTGAAGACACCCGTTATTATCTGCAGCGCAAAATAGCAGATAGGGTCACACCTAAATTACTCAATATTTATGCTAATACTCAAGGAATCGACTTTACATCACCTAGCCTTTTCAGTACTACACAAAACTCATTATGGATGACGCAAGTTCACTAAATTGTTTTACAGGCCCAATACACTGAGCTTGATTGCTCTGTATGTTATAACCGCGAAATAAAAAGGACTGTTATGAGCTACGACATTATGGTGTTTGACTCTGAAGCTGCACCTAAAACTAAGCAAGCGTTCGATCAATGGTACCAACAACAAACACAATGGGCAGAAGATCATAATTATGATGACCCAGTTGTTTGCCCTAACCAAAATTTGAATAATTTCTTTATAGAACTTATCACAACCTTTCCTGCCATGAACGGTCCATTTACGGATGAAGATTTAATGGAGCAACTGGATGATCAGGGCCACGATGCCTATATCACTGATTATTCTATTGGTAAGCATCTTATTTATGGCGCTTTTGCTTGGAGCCTTGCCGAGAAAGCACATGAAGCTGTTACGGTGCTTGCAGCCAAACATAATATTGGCTTTTACGACCCAAGTAATGCACCTGATAATATTTATTTTCCTGACAGTGGCAAACTGATTTTACTGACGCAATAAATAACCTGCCTTATGTTTGGCAAGCTTAGTGAATGCTTTTATACTGCTAGCCACTTTTTCATTCTATTTTTGGAAATATACCATGAGCTACCATGACATCCCCGCTGGAAAAGAACTACCACACGATATTAACGTGATTATTGAAATTCCTGCTAATCACGCACCTATCAAATACGAAGTAGACCACGAAACTGACTGCCTAATGGTTGACCGTTTTATGGCAACGCCTATGTTCTACCCAGCGAACTATGGCTACATTCCAAATACCTTGGCTGATGATGGCGACCCATTAGATGTATTAGTAGTTACACCTTATCCTGTAGCACCAGGTGCTGTTATCCGTGCTCGTGCTGTTGGCGTACTCAATATGACTGACGAAGCTGGTGGTGATGCTAAACTTATTGCTGTTCCGCATGACAAACTTAGCCAACTTTATGTTGACGTTAAGGAATACACCGACCTACCTGCTTTACTACTTGAACAAATTAAACACTTTTTTGAGAACTACAAAGATCTAGAAAAAGGCAAATGGGTTAAAGTAGAAGGCTGGGAAGGCAAAGCCGCCGCTGAAAAAGCTATCACTGAAGCGGTTGCTAACTTTAAAAAATAAGTACACACCGCCATTTAAAAGCCCAGCCTACTGCTGGGTTTTTTATTAGGAAAGATATGCACTTACGGACAAAACATCGCCTTCGTTTAATAGCTAGTAGTATTATTTTAGTGGCGCTATTACTCAGCCTGTTTATTCCAAGGCCCATGCCGAATACGCCAACGGCAAGGATGAAGCAAGAACCTATCCAGTTGCCGACAGGGGCCACACAGTTTATTGCACAAACCCAACGAACTAATTATTACGTGAAGCCGCTTTATCAATACGAGCTTAACGGCTTAGTCGTTTCCATGAGTAAACCACGTGAACACTATATGGCTGATATTGATAATGATTTTAAAGCCGTTGATTTATGTGTCGTTTTTGGGGACAACTTAATAAACAACTTATATCGTTCTCTCACCTTTAGAAACGGCGATTTCACTTGTTTTATATCCACTGATGACTATAGCATTTGGCGTCAATTCAATATGGAACATATCAGCAATAACCATTTGATTACCAATGACCCAGCTATGGTTAAACGATTACGCAATATTAAAATAGGTGATCAAGTCACTATTAAAGGCTACTTAGCTGAGTATGGTTTTGAGAATGGCCGTTTAATTCGCGGCAGTAGCACTGTACGTAACGATACAGGCAACGGTGCCTGCGAAACCATTTTTGTGCAGCATTTACATGTGGAAAAAGCCCCAACCGATTACCGCTTAGGTTTGCGTATTGGCTTAATTCTTTTGCTGATCGTTCTATTTATTCTATAGCAGCTAATGCTAACCACTAGCTGCTAATCTGATTAATTACTCAGCCGCAATTAAACTCTTTTTGCGTTCTGCGGCAATACAAGCAGCCGCAGTAAAGAGTACATCGGTTGATGAGTTTAATGCTGTTTCTGTAGAGTCCTGTAATACTCCAATAGCCACACCTACACCCACAACCATCATAGCGACATCGTTGGAGATACCAAAAATACTACAGGCCAGTGGAATCAATAATAGTGAGCCGCCAGCTACGCCTGATGAACCGCACGCACCAATAGCCGCAATAAAGCTCAATAGAATTGCAGTTGGCAAACTAACCACACCAAACAAGCTAGCGCTACCATTAGCAATTGCCTCTGGTGTTGCATAAATCGTATTTACAGCAGCTAACGTTAAAATAGTAATGGTAATAGCAGCGCCCCCCATGTTAATGGTTGCGCCTAATGGAATGGTGACAGAATAGGTATCTTCGTGTAGCCCCATTTTTTTGCATAGCGCCATATTTACAGGCACATTGGCAGCTGAACTGCGGGTAAAAAAGGCGGTAATTCCACTTTCACGAACACATTGCCAAACTAATGGATAAGGATTTTGCTTAGTGACTGCAAATACAAGAATAGGATTAATGACAAAAGCGACAAACAGCATACAACCCAACAGCACAACGAGAAGGTGGACATAGTCTTTCAGCCCTTCTGTACCTGTTTCCATAATGGTGTAAGCAACAATCCCCATTACACCTACTGGCGCAATGCGGATAACTAAACGCACAACAAAAGTCACTCCATTTGATAAGTCATTGAGGATGATTTTTGTTGTATCACTCGCGTTTCGTAAAGCAATACCTAAAGCAATAGCCCAAGCTAAAATACCAATAAAGTTAGCTTTTAATAATGCTTCAATAGGATTCACAAAAATAGCTGCCACTAAATTGCCTAAAACTTCACTAAGCCCAGAAGGTGGCGCTAGCTGTTGTGCATTTGCCACTAATTTAATCGTCGTAGGAAATAGATAGCTTGCCGCAACAGCAGCAACGGCAGCTAAAAAAGTAGCCATAAAGTAAAGAGCTAAGACGGATTTCAAATGAATCTTGCTGCCTTTTTGATGGTTAGCAATAGCCGATACACATAAAATAAAAATAAGAATAGGCGCAGCACCTTTTAATCCGCTAACAAAAAGGTTTCCTAGATACTCAAATTCATTTTTATAGCCTTCCAAATAAAAGCCGGCAATAATGCCTAACAATAAACCAATAATGATTTGTAAGACTAAACTGGTATTTAACAGCGTCCGTAGCCAGTAATTAATCCGCGCCATGCCTAGGTTATCCCACTAAAAAAATTACCCTAGAATACCATAAGCCTGTTCAACCAATAAAAAAAACACTGATTTTCTCTAATACACTACAAGAAAATCAGTGTTTAATTAGGTTATGTCTTATTTATCTAGACTAATACCTAAGGCTTTAGCTACACCAATACCGTAAGCACGGTCAGCTTGCATACAGTGGCAAATATGACGACGCTTAATATCATCAGGCACGCCATTCATATTGCGCGCTGTATTATCAAACAACACTTGTTGCTGCTCTGGTGTCATCAAGCGGAAAAGGTTGCCTGGTTGAGTAAAGTAGTCAGGCTCAGTTTCCCAATAATCAAAGCGATCAATAGAACCTTCAGCGGCTAATGGCGGCTCACTAAAATCAGGCTGCTGTTGCCATTCACCTGTCGTATTAGGTTCGTAATGCGAAGTGCTGCCATAGTTACCATCTACTCGCATTGCGCCATCACGGTGAAATGCATGATACGGGCAACGTGGTGTATTCACAGGAATCTGAAAATGGTTGACACCTAGGCGGTAACGCTGTGCATCACCATAAGAGAATAAACGCCCTTGCAGCATACGGTCAGGCGAAAAACTAATACCTGGAACAACGTGGGCTGGATTAAAGGCAGCCTGCTCTACATCGGCAAAATAGTTATTAGGATTACGATTTAACTCAAACTCGCCTACTTCAATGAGTGGGTAGTCTGCTTTAGGCCAAACCTTAGTTAAGTCAAACGGGTGATAAGGTACTTTTTGTGCATCCGCCTCTGGCATGATTTGCACATACATAGTCCATTTTGGAAAGTCTTTACGCTCAATAGCCTCATATAAATCGCGTTGATGACTTTCGCGATCATTACCCACTAATTGCGCAGCTTCTGCATCTGTTAAATTCTTAATACCTTGCTGCGTTTTTAAGTGAAACTTCACCCAGTAGCGTTCATTTTTAGCATTAATAAAACTAAAGGTATGAGAACCAAAACCATGCATATGACGATATGAAGCTGGAATACCGCGATCACTCATTACCACTGTCACTTGGTGTAAGGCTTCTGGTAATTGTGTCCAAAAGTCCCAGTTATTTGTTGCACTACGCATGTTTGTACGTGGATCACGTTTAACAGCATGGTTTAAATCTGGAAATTTCAGTGGGTCTCGAAAAAAGAAGACTGGTGTATTGTTACCTACTAAATCCCAGTTTCCTTCTTCAGTATAAAAACGCATAGCAAAGCCACGAATATCGCGCTCGGCATCGGCAGCGCCACGCTCACCTGCTACGGTAGAAAAACGCACAAACATCTCTGTTTGTTTACCCACTTTAGAAAACAAGTTAGCGCGAGTAAATTCAGTAATGTCTTTAGTTACGGTAAAAGTACCGAATGCGCCTGAACCTTTAGCATGCATACGGCGCTCAGGTATTACTTCACGATCAAAGTGCGCAAGTTTTTCTAGAAACCAAACATCTTGTAGCAACATTGGACCACGCGGACCTACAGTTAAGCTATCTTGGTTATTAGCAACAGGAGCACCATTAATGCTGGTTAATTTACGCTTGTCACTCATGGAAGTTTCTCCGAGGATTTGTTTAGACAAATCCACAGTAACAAGATGTCATTGAGAGTTAAAATCAATTAAGTTAAATATAACGATAGATTTTTACTAAATGTGAACAGCATCCATAAAAAAACCGAGCATAAAGCTCGGTTTTTTCAAAGAAAAGTGCTTATTCAGCAGCTTCTACTTCACCAGCAACCGGACGGTCAACTAGTTCAACGTATGCCATAGGCGCGTTGTCACCAGGACGGAAACCGCATTTTAAAATGCGTAGGTAACCACCTTGACGAGCAGCGTAACGCTTGCCTAGATCATTGAATAGTTTGCCAACTGCTTGTTTAGAGCGAGTACGAGCAAAGGCTAAGCGACGGTTAGCAACGCTATCTTCTTTCGCTAGTGTAATTAGCGGCTCAGCAACGCGACGTAGTTCTTTTGCTTTAGGCAGAGTCGTTTTGATTAACTCATGCTCAAACAAAGAAACTGCCATGTTTTGAAACATAGCTTTACGATGCGCGCTGGTACGGCTAAGGTGACGGCCACTTTTACGATGACGCATGGTTCAATTCCTTACCAAACTCTTTAGGTTCAGTGGTAATGACGATTAGGCCATTGCCTTGTCGTCTTTCTTCAGACTTGCAGGCGGCCAGTTATCAAGACGCATACCTAGAGACAAACCGCGGGAAGCTAAAACATCTTTAATCTCAGTTAAAGATTTTTTACCCAAGTTTGGCGTTTTTAGCAGTTCTACTTCAGTGCGCTGAATCAGGTCACCAATATAGTAAATGCTTTCTGCTTTCAAGCAGTTAGCCGAACGAACAGTTAGCTCAAGATCATCCACTGGACGTAATAAGATTGGATCAATCTCATCTTCCGGCTTCTCTTCAACCACTTGAGGCTCGCCTTGTAGATCAACGAAAGCCGCTAATTGTTGTTGCAGAATTGTTGCGCTGCGACGGATAGCTTCTTCTGGATCTAAAGTGCCATTGGTTTCAAGATCGATGATCAACTTATCAAGGTTAGTGCGTTGCTCAACACGGGCGTTTTCCACCACGTAGGCTACACGACGAACTGGACTGAATAGCGCATCAATCTGTAAACGACCGATACTACGACTTTCGTCTTCGTCAGCAGTACGCGCATCAGCAGGCTCATAGCCGCGACCACGCGCAATGCGTAACTTCATGTTCAGTTGGCCTTTGTCGCCCAAGTTAGCAATAACATGGTCGCCATTGACGATTTCAACATCATGATCCAGCTGAATATCGGCAGCAGTCACTACACCTGGACCTTTTTTGCTCAGGCTTAGCGTTGCTTCATCACGACCGTGCATAATCACAGCAAGGCCTTTGAGGTTCAACAGGATTTCAATGACATCTTCCTGCACGCCTTCAATAGCACTGTACTCGTGCAGCACGCCGTCGATTTCGACTTCGACCACTGCACAGCCGGGCATTGAAGACAACAGGATACGTCTTAACGCATTGCCTAAAGTATGTCCAAAACCACGCTCGAGAGGCTCAAGCGTAATTTTGGCACGGGTCGGACTGACCTGATCAACAATAATTTGACGTGGGGTCAGAAACTCATTTACCGAAATCTGCATGGATACACCTATTTTCTTGCCCTTACTTAGAGTAGAGCTCGACAATCAGGCTTTCGTTGATGTCAGCTGACAGATCACTACGAGCTGGAACGTTTTTGAACACGCCAGATTTTTTAGCAACGTCCACTTCAATCCACTCAACGCGACCGCTTTGAGAACTCAACTCAAGAGCCTGGGAGATACGTAATTGGTTTTTCGCTTTTTCACGAACTTCAACTACGTCGCCTGGTTGCACTTGGTAAGACGGAATATTTACAGTCTTGCCATTTACGCTAATAGCTTTGTGCGATACCAATTGACGAGATTCAGCGCGAGTAGAGCCAAAACCCATGCGGTATACAACGTTATCTAAACGAGACTCTAATAACTGCAGAAGGTTCTCGCCGGTAGCACCTTTGCGACGTGCAGCTTCTTTGTAGTAGCCGCTAAATTGACGCTCTAATACACCGTAGATACGACGTACTTTTTGTTTCTCACGCAATTGAGAACCGTACTCAGATAAGCGAGGACGACGAGCGCCATGCTGACCTGGAGCAGTTTCAATATTGCATTTTGATTCGATCGCGCGTGCGCCACTTTTCAAAAATAGATCAGTGCCTTCACGACGAGACAGTTTACATTTTGGACCAATATAACGTGCCATCTTACTGTCTCCTTACACGCGACGTTTTTTAGGTGGACGGCAACCGTTATGCGGAATTGGCGTCACGTCGGTGATACTAGCGATCTTGTAGCCACATGCATTTAATGCACGAACGGCTGACTCACGTCCAGGACCTGGGCCCTTAACGTTTACATCTAAATTTTTCAAACCGTATTCCAAAGCTGCTTGACCAGCACGCTCTGCCGCAACCTGTGCAGCAAATGGAGTGCTTTTACGAGAGCCACGGAAGCCTGAACCACCAGAAGTTGCCCATGAAAGAGCGTTACCTTGACGGTCAGTAATAGTTACGATTGTGTTATTGAAAGAAGCGTGGATATGGGCGATGCCATCAACCACCTGCTTTCTTGCTTTTTTACGAGGACGAGCAGCAGCTTTTGCCATGATCAAATTCCTATCTATAAACCAATGCGATTACTTGCGGATCGGTTTGCGTGGACCCTTACGAGTGCGCGCGTTGGTTTTAGTGCGTTGACCGTGAACAGGTAGACCACGGCGATGACGAAGACCACGGTAGCAACCTAAGTCCATCAAACGCTTAATGTTCATGTTGATTTCACGACGTAAGTCACCTTCAGTTGTTAACTTAGCAACTTCGTTACGTAATAAATCAAGCTGTGCTTCATCAAGATCTTTGATTTTCGCAACTGGTGCAATACCAGTAGCTGCGCAGATATCCTGAGCAGTTTTGCGACCCACACCAAAGATATAAGTCAGCGAGATAACAGTATGTTTGTTATCCGGAATGTTAACGCCAGCAATACGGGCCATTCGGTGTAACTCCATTTGACAGCAATCTTGACCTAGGAAGCCAAGAAAAGGGCAAGATATTAACGCTGTAATTACAATTAATCAACCCAGCAGCACACTAGCTGCTGGGCTTATTGACGCAAAACAAATCAGCCTTGGCGCTGTTTGTGACGCGGCTCTGCCTTGCAAATTACTCGTACAACGCCAGCGCGACGTACGATTTTGCAGTTACGGCATAGTTTTTTCACTGATGCACGAACTTTCATCACCAACTCCTCTAACCTAAGGGTTTTCTAGCGCAGCATACCGCCAGCGCCATACCCCTTCAGGTTGGCTTTTTTCATCAGGGAATCATACTGATTAGAAACGAGGTGCGATTGTACTTGAGCCATGAAGTCCATTACAACCACAACAACGATCAACAGCGAGGTCCCGCCGAGATGGAACGGCACATTTGCTGATACCTGCATAAACTGCGGTAACAAACATACAGCCGTCATGTACAGGGCACCAAATCCAGTTAAACGAGTAAGCACACCATCAATGTAACGGGCGGTTTGCTCGCCTGGACGGATACCTGGAATAAAGGCACCGGACTTTTTCAGGTTTTCTGCTACGTCTTTCGGGTTAAACATTAAAGCAGTATAGAAGTAGCAGAAGAAAATAATCCCTGCGCTGAACAAAATAATGTTTAACGGCTGCCCAGGAGCAAGTACTTGCGAAAGATCCGCGAGCCAGCTCATGCTTTCTGACTTGCCAAACCACTGCCCTACTGACGCTGGGAATAACAAAATACTGCTAGCAAAAATAGCAGGGATAACACCCGCCATATTTACTTTCAATGGTAAATGGCTCTGTTGTGGAGCAAACACCTTACGGCCTTGCTGACGTTTAGCGTAGTTAACAACAATACGACGTTGGCCACGCTCAATAAACACCACAAATGCAATGACAGCAACAGCCAAAATCGCAATCAGCAATAACGCGATAGCGTGAATATTACCTTGACGAGTTGCTTCAATGGATTGACCAATAGCGCTTGGTAAACCAGCAACAATACCTGCGAAGATTAACATCGAGATACCATTACCAATACCGCGCTCAGTAATTTGCTCACCCAACCACATTAGGAACATAGCACCTGCCACAAAAGTAGAGATTGCTAAGATGTAGAAAGATAGGCTTGCTTCGAAAGTAACACCCTGACTTGCCAAACCTAGAGACATACCCAAGGCTTGAACTAATGCTAATGCCAAAGTGCCGTAGCGGGTGTACTGACTTATCTTACGACGGCCAGATTCACCTTCCTTTTTCAACTGTTCAAGTGATGGCACTACAGCTGTCAACAACTGCATAATGATCGACGCCGAAATATACGGCATGATACCTAACGCAAAAATCGACATGCGCTCTAGCGCACCACCTGAGAACATATTGAATAGGCTGAGAATGGTCCCCTCATTCTGTTTGAACAGATCAGCGAGAGCGACTGGGTTAATACCCGGAACTGGAATATGTGCACCTATACGATAGACAATAATTGCCAAAAATAGGAACCACAAACGAGATTTCAGTTCTTGTAATCCGTTTCCACTTAACGCCGATGAGAGAGCACCTTGCTTAGCCATTTATTCCTCGATCTTACCGCCTGCTGCGATGATAGCTTCGCGAGCACCTTTGGTAACTGCGATGCCCTTTAAAGTTACAGCACGTGCAACTTCGCCTGACAGCATAACTTTAACGCGTTTAACGCTAGAGTTGATCAGATTTGCGTCACGTAACGTTTCAACAGTTACTAGATCGCCATCTACTTTAGCCAGTTCTGAAGTGCGGATTTCCGCACGATCAGCACCCATCATTGAGTAGAAACCAAATTTTGGTAGGCGAATAAATAGAGGCTGTTGACCGCCCTCGAAACCTGGAGCAACTTTACCACCAGAACGAGAAGTCAAACCTTTGTGACCGCGGCCTGCGGTTTTACCTAGACCACTACCAATACCACGACCTAGACGACGCTTTTCACGGCGTGCACCAGGCGCAGAACGTAAATCGTTCAATTGCATGGTTTAGTCCTCTACGCGTAATAAGTAATTAACCTTGTTGATCATGCCGCGGTTTTCTGGAGTATCCAGAACTTCAACAGTATGACCAATGCGACGTAGGCCTAGACCTTTGACGCAGGCTTTATGGTTAGCCAAACGGCCAATAGTGCTCTTAACTAGAGTCACTTTAACTTTTGCTTGTGCCATGGTTAGAGAATCTCCTCGACGCTCTTGCCACGCTTAGCCGCTACTGATACTGGAGACTGCATGTTCTTCAGACCTTTGAAAGTTGCATAAACAACGTTCACTGGATTAGTAGAGCCGTAGCACTTGGCTAATACGTTTTGCACACCAGCCACTTCAAGTACTGCACGCATTGCACCACCAGCAATAACGCCAGTACCTTCTGATGCAGGTTGCATGAATACGCGAGATGCGCCATGTACAGATTTAACTGGGTACTGCAAAGTTGTACCGTTTAGATCAACTTGGATCATGTTACGGCGTGCAGCTTCCATCGCTTTTTGGATGGCTGCTGGAACTTCGCGAGATTTACCACGACCAAAACCTACACGGCCTTTACCATCACCCACTACAGTTAGTGCTGTGAAAGTAAAAATACGACCACCTTTGACGGTTTTAGCAACGCGGTTCACTTGTACCAGACGTTCGATGTAGCCTTCATCGCGGCTATCTTCGCGGCTTTCGCGCTTTTGCTCGTGATTTGCCATATCTTAAAACTCCAGTCCGCTTTCACGAGCAGCATCCGCCAGCGCTTTTACGCGGCCGTGATATTTAAAGCCCGAACGGTCAAATGCCATTTTAGTAACGCCAGCTGCTTTCGCACGCTCTGCTACTAATTGGCCAACTTTTTTTGCTGCTTCAACATTGCCAGTAGCATTGTTGCGCAGTTCTTTATCTAAAGTAGAAGCCTGAGCTAATACTTTGCTGCCGTCTGCTGAGATTACCTGAGCATACATATGTTGCGCTGAGCGGTACACGCAAAGACGAACTGTTTGTAGTTCGTGCATTTTCAGGCGTGCTTTGCGAGCGCGACGCAGTCTTGAAACTTTTTTGTCGGTCATTTGCTAGGCCCTACTTTTTCTTAGCTTCTTTGCGAAGTACAACTTCATCAGCATAACGAACGCCTTTGCCTTTGTATGGCTCTGGGCGACGGTAATCACGGATCTCTGCAGCAACCTGACCAATGACTTGCTTATCGATACCTTTAATAATGATATCAGTAGCACTTGGGGTTTCAGCAGATACGCCTTCTGGAAGTTGATACTCTACAGGATGAGAGAAACCTAAGCTTAAAGACAACACTGTGCCTTTAACTTGAGCACGGTAACCTACACCAACAAGCTGTAGTTTGCGCTCAAAGCCTTGGCTTACGCCAGTAACCATGTTGTTCACTAGCGCGCGAGTAGTACCAGACATAGCACGCGACTGTTGATCGCCATTTTTGGCAGCAAAACGTAGTTCGCCGTCAACATGACTAACTTCAACTGAAGGGTGAACAGTTAATTGTAAAGTGCCTTTAGCACCTTTAACCGAAAGCTCTTGACCAGCTAGTTTAAATTCAACGCCGGCAGGTAGCTTAACGGGGTTTTTAGCAACGCGAGACATGCAAAATCCCCCTTAGAATACACTGCAAAGAACTTCGCCACCAATACCGGCAGCACGAGCAGCACGATCACTCATCACACCTTTATTGGTAGATACGATCGCTACACCTAAACCACCACGAACCTTTGGCAGTTCACCACCAGCCTTGTACTGGCGCAGACCAGGACGGCTTTCACGTTTGATTTCTTCGATAACTGGACGGCCTTCGAAGTATTTCAATTCGATGGTTAACAGTGGTTTAACGTCACCGCTGATCTGATAATCTGCAATGTAACCTTCGTTTTTTAAAACTTCGGCAACCGCAACCTTCAATTTAGAAGAAGGAATGCTTACAACAGACTTTTCAGCCATCTGGGCATTACGGATACGAGTTAGCATATCAGCTAACGGGTCCTGCATACTCATGGGCTTAAGCTCCTGAATACAATTAAAAACGGCTCATTATTGAGCCACCAACGCAAAACATTTAAATCTATGCTCTTGCGAGCCGGTCATTTTAAATGTTGTACACAAATGAATCAAGCCCCAATTAAGGGGCTTGATTCATTTTTTCACATTATAAGTACGTTTCGTACTTTGACTTACCAGCTAGCTTTCACTAAACCAGGTACGTCACCACGCATTGCAGCTTCACGTAGTTTGTTACGGCCAAGACCGAACTTACGGTAAACACCATGTGGACGACCAGTGATACGGCAGCGATTGCGTAAGCGAGCTGCGCTTGCATCACGTGGTTGTTTTTGTAGTGCAACCTGTGCATTCCAACGCTCTTCAGCGCTAGAGTTCGGATTGGCGATAACAGCCTTGAGCGCAGCACGTTTTTCAGCGTACTTAGCTACCGTTAGTTGACGTTTCAACTCGCGGTTTTTCATACTCATTTTAGCCATAATGCTAACCCTTAGTTACGGAACGGGAATTTGAAAGCACGCAATAAAGCAGCGCCTTCAGCATCGTTACGCGCTGTAGTGGTTAGCGTAATATCTAAACCACGTAGTGCGTCGATTTTGTCGTAGTCGATCTCAGGGAAGATGATCTGCTCTTTCACACCCATGCTGTAGTTACCACGACCGTCGAATGATTTTGCATTCAAGCCGCGGAAGTCACGTACACGTGGTAGTGCGATAGAAAGTAGACGGTCCAAGAACTCGTACATACGATCGTTACGTAATGTTACTTTCACACCAATCGGCCAACCATCACGGATTTTAAAACCCGCGATTGATTTGCGTGCATAGGTAACCACTACTTTTTGACCAGTGATTTTTTCTAAGTCAGCAACAGCGTTGTCGATAATTTTCTTATCGGCAACTGCTTCACCTAGACCCATGTTTAGGGTGATTTTAGTGATACGAGGAACTTCCATCACATTCTCTAAGTTAAGCTCTTGCTTAAGCTGAGGTGCGATTTCTTTCCGGTATAAATCTTTTAATCGTGCCATGGTTATTACCTACCTATTCTCAAGCGCCAACCGGCTTCTGGGTGGACTTGAAGACACGAATCTTTTTACCGTCTTCAACTTTAAAACCAACACGATCAGCTTTGTTAGTTTCTGGGTTGAAGATTGCAACGTTAGATACGTGCAATGGCGCTTCTTTCTCGACGATACCGCCTTGTGCTCCAAGCATTGGATTAGGCTTAGTGTGGCGCTTAACTTTGTTAAGACCTTCCACAACTACGCGGTTGTCATCCAATACACGGATAACATTACCGGTTTTACCTTTGTCCTTGCCAGCAATGACTACGACTTTGTCGTTACGACGAATCTTTTGCATGCGGCTACTCCTTAAAGCACTTCTGGAGCTAGAGACACGATCTTCATGAATTTATCACCACGAAGTTCACGTGTAACTGGCCCGAAGATACGGGTACCGATTGGCTCTTGCTTGGCGTTCAACAGAACAGCAGCATTGCCATCGAAACGAATGATAGAACCGTCTGGACGACGTACACCATGACGGGTACGTACAACTACAGCGGTCATAACCTGGCCCTTTTTCACTTTGCCGCGCGGAATTGCTTCCTTAACGGTAACTTTAATAATGTCACCGATGCCAGCATAGCGGCGGTGTGAACCGCCTAGGACTTTGATACACATTACACGACGCGCGCCACTGTTATCGGCCACATCGAGCATTGATTGAGTCTGAATCATATAATTTCTCCGACCCTAGCCCTTAAACCGCTTCAGCGCGCTCTACGATTTCAACTAGAGCCCATGCCTTGGTTTTTGCTACTGGACGAGTTTCACGGATAGTGACTTTGTCGCCAATACGGCATTGGTTAGTTTCATCGTGTGCGTGCAGTTTGGTAGAACGCTTTACATATTTACCGTAGATTGGATGCTTAACGCGACGCTCAATCAATACGGTGATTGTTTTGTCCATTTTATCGCTAACAACACGACCGGTTAGCGTACGGACAACTTTCTGTACTTCAGCCATGATTAGTTACCTGCTTTCTGCTTGAGCACAGTTTTCACGCGAGCGATGTCGCGTTTAACTTGTAGCAACAAGTGAGTCTGTGACAATTGGCCAGTTGCTTTTTGCATACGCAAATTGAACTGATCACGCAGCAGGTCAAGCAATTGCTCATTCAGCTGCTCTACTGATTTTTCACGAAGTTCGGTAGCTTTCATCACATCACCGTCCGTTTAACAAAGGATGTGGCGACTGGCAGCTTAGCTGCTGCAAGTGCAAACGCCTCGCGCGCCAATTCTTCTGACACACCCTCAATTTCGTACAGAACTTTGCCCGGCTGAATTTGGGCAACCCAGTACTCAACTGAACCTTTACCTTTACCCATACGAACTTCTAATGGTTTTTTGGTAATTGGCTTGTCTGGGAACACACGGATCCAGATTTTACCGCCACGTTTAACGTGACGAGTTAGAGCACGACGTGCTGCTTCAATCTGACGTGCAGTGAGTCGGCCACGGCCAGTTGCTTTTAAAGCATACTCGCCGAAGCTTACTTTGCTACCGCGATGGGCCAAGCCACGGTTGTGGCCTGTCATCATTTTGCGGAACTTCGTACGCTTAGGTTGTAACATGGTGCGTACTCCTTATCGCGCGGCTTTTTTACGAGCAGGTGCAACAGGTTTTAGCTCTTCATGCTGGCCACCAATGACCTCGCCTTTGAAGATCCAAACCTTAACACCGATCACACCATAAGTAGTGTGCGCTTCGTAGGTTGCATAATCGATATCAGCGCGTAGCGTGTGTAAAGGTACACGACCTTCGCGATACCACTCAGAACGTGCGATTTCAGCACCACCAAGACGACCACCAACTTGGATTTTGATGCCTTTAGCACCAAGACGCATTGTGCTTTGCACGGCACGCTTCATAGCGCGACGGAACATTACACGGCGTTCAAGTTGTTGAGCAACACCTTGAGCTACAAGCATTGCGTCGAGTTCCGGCTTGCGGATCTCTTCAATATTGATGTGCACAGGCACACCCATTTTCTTGGTCAGGTCCTGACGCAGTTTCTCTACATCCTCACCTTTTTTCCCAATAACGATACCAGGACGTGCAGTGTGGATTGTAATGCGTGCAGTTTGAGCCGGACGAGCAATGTCGATACGGCTAACGGACGCGCTTTTTAATTTGTCTTGTAGATACGCACGTACTTCAAGATCAGCATTCAGATAATCCGCATATTGTTTGCGGTCTGCATACCAAACTGACGTGTGATCTTTGACGATTCCCAGGCGGATGCCAACGGGATGTACTTTCTGACCCATCTGATCAACTCCGTTACTTGTCGGCAACTTTGACAGTGATATGACAAGACCGTTTAATGATGCGATCTGCACGGCCTTTAGCACGTGGCATAATACGCTTCATAGAACGTCCTTCGTTAACAAAGACTGTAGATACGTGTAAATCATCGATATCTGCGCCTTCGTTATGCTCGGCGTTCGCAACGGCTGACTCCAACACTTTCTTAATAATTTCAGCGGCTTTTTTGCTGCTAAAAGTTAATAAGTTTAGTGCTTCGCCCACTTTCTTACCGCGAATTTGATCAGCAACCAAACGTGCTTTTTGGGCAGAAATACGAGCGCCAGATAATTTAGCGGCAACTTCCATCTCTAATTCCTCTTAGCGTTTGGCTTTCTTGTCTGCAGCGTGACCTTTATAGGTACGTGTTGCAGCAAATTCGCCTAGTTTGTGGCCTACCATGTCTTCGTTCACCAGAACAGGAACATGTTGACGACCGTTATGTACTGCGATGGTTAAACCAACCATCTGCGGTAGAATGATAGAGCGGCGCGACCAAGTTTTAACTGGCTTGCGATCGTTCTTTTCTACCGCAACTTCGATCTTTTTCAAAAGGTGAAGATCGATAAAAGGACCTTTTTTCAGTGAACGTGGCACTTTAATATCCTCTAATTACTTGCGGCGATGAACAATCATGCTAGTTGTACGCTTGTTGGTACGAGTCTTAGCACCTTTAGTTGGTTTACCCCATGGAGACACAGGATGACGACCACCAGAGGTACGACCCTCACCACCACCGTGCGGGTGATCAACAGGGTTCATGGCAGCACCACGAACTGTTGGACGCACACCGATCCAGCGTTTGGCACCAGCTTTACCCAATGAACGCAAGAAGTGTTCATGGTTTGATACTTCGCCTAGTGTAGCGCGGCACTCAGATAATACTTTACGCATTTCACCTGAACGTAAACGAACAGTCACGTAAGCACCATCACGAGCTACTAGCTGCGCAGAGGCACCTGCAGAACGTGCAATTTGAGCACCTTTACCTGGTTTTAGTTCGATACCATGAATGGTAGAACCCACAGGGATGTTACGCAGTGGCAAGCTGTTACCAGCTTTAATCGGTGCATGTGCACCTGACATTAGTTGCTCACCTGCTTTAACACCTTTAGGCGCAATAATATAGCGACGCTCACCGTCTGCATATTTCAGCAAAGCGATGTGTGCAGTGCGGTTTGGATCATATTCAATACGCTCAACGATCGCTGGAATGCCATCTTTATTGCGACGAAAATCTACCAAACGGTAATGTTGTTTATGACCACCACCCACGTGACGTGTAGTGATACGGCCATTATTGTTACGACCACCAGTTTTGGATTTCTTTTCCAATAGTGGTGCGTAAGGAGCGCCTTTATGAAGACCCTCTGTGACTACGCGGACGACGAAACGACGACCAGCAGAAGTCGGTTTGCATTTAACGATTGCCATGATGCACCCCTACCTTACTCAGCACTGCTGGTGAAATCGAGATCTTGGCCTGGCTCAAGCGCAATATACGCTTTCTTCCAGTCATTACGCTTGCCTAAACCGCGAGCAGTACGCTTAGTTTTACCGTTAACATTAACAGTAGAAACTTTAGCTACTTTCACTTCGAACAGTTGTTCAACAGCGTGCTTGATTTCCAGCTTAGTTGCATCTACTGCAACTTTGAATACGAACTGACCTTTACCATCCGCCAGCATAGTGGCCTTCTCAGAGATGTGAGGGCCAAGTAGCACTTTAAATACGCGTTCCTGGTTCATCCCAACAGCTCCTCGAATTTCTTAACCGCTGACACAGTCATTAAAACTTTGTCATATGCGATTAGGCTTACTGGATCAGTTGCTTGTGTGTCACGCACGTCTACGAAAGGTAGGTTGCGAGCAGCAAGGTACAGGTTTTGTTCGATTGTTTCTGAAACAATCAATACATCCTGTAGATCCAAAGCATTCAGCTTAGCAAGTAGTTCTTTAGTTTTCGGGGCATCAACAGTGATGTCTTCAACAATCACTAAACGCTCTTGGCGTACTAATTCACCAAGGATAGAACGCATCGCAGCGCGATACATTTTTTTGTTTAGTTTTTGTGAGTGATCTTGTGGACGCGCTGCGAAAGTAGTGCCACCCGCACGCCATATAGGGCTACGGATACTACCAGCACGTGCACGACCAGTGCCTTTTTGACGCCAAGGCTTTCTACCGCCACCAGAAACTTCTGAGCGATTTTTTTGCTTTTTGCTACCTTGACGACCTGCTGCCATATAAGCAACAACGGCCTGGTGAACTAGAGTTTCATTGAACTCAGCACCGAAGGTACGCTCACAGACGTCAATTGCCTGTGCGCCATTTACATTTAATTGCATTTCGGCATTCCCCCTTAACCGCGAGCCTTGACTGCCGGACGTACAATCACATCGCTACCAGTAGCACCAGGAACAGCGCCTTTGATTAACAATAGATTACGTTCTGCATCAACACGCACTACTTCTAGGGACTGAACAGTCACGCGCTCATCGCCCATATGACCAGTCATTTTTTTGCCCTTGAATACGCGACCTGGAGTTTGGCACTGACCAATAGAACCAGGAACACGGTGAGATACTGAGTTACCGTGCGTATTATCTTGACCGCGGAAGTTCCAGCGCTTAATGGTACCGGCATAGCCTTTACCTTTAGATTGGCCAGTAACGTCTACTAGCTGACCTGCTGCAAAAATATCCGCAGCAATCATATCACCAGCTTGGTAGTCGCCTTCTTCTAGACGGAATTCTACTACTTTGCGACCAGCTTGAACGCTAGCCTTGGCGAAGTGACCTGCTTGTGGCTTAGTTACACGTGAAGCACGACGCTCACCTACAGTAACTTGCACAGCGCGATAACCATCGCTTTCTTCTGATTTAAATTGTGTTACACGATTCGGTTCGACTTCAATTACAGTCACCGGAATCGAAACACCATCTTCGGTGAAAACACGGGTCATACCGCATTTACGACCGACTACACCAATAGTCATTCTTAATAACCTCATGAGTGTACGGGGCTTTCACCCGCTATGGCCGCCCATTTCAGAGCGTTACACGGCGTAAACCGTTATGGTTTAGCCGAGGCTGATCTGCACTTCCACACCGGCCGCAAGATCTAACTTCATAAGCGCATCAACAGTTTTATCTGTTGGTTGAACAATGTCCAATACGCGTTTATGAGTGCGAATTTCGTATTGATCACGCGCGTCTTTGTTTACGTGCGGAGATACCAATACGGTAAAACGCTCTTTGCGAGTAGGTAATGGAATAGGACCACGCACCTGAGCACCAGTACGTTTCGCAGTTTCTACGATTTCCTGGGTTGATTGATCGATCAGGCGATGGTCAAAAGCCTTCAACCGGATACGAATTTGTTGATTTTGCATTTTGACCTCAGTCTCCTAGTTTTCCTCACCTTGCAGAATAAGCAAGGTAAAAGGAGGCGCAAAGTTTAATCGCGCCATACCTGCATGTCAACTACAAACACAAAAAGCCCCCGACAAGCGGGGGCTTTTTGCATACATCAGCGATTAAGCGATGATTTTCGCAACAACGCCCGCACCTACAGTGCGACCGCCTTCACGAATAGCGAAACGTAAGCCGTCTTCCATCGCGATAGGTGCGATTAGAGTAACAACCATTTTTACGTTATCGCCAGGCATAACCATTTCAACGCCTTCTGGTAATTCGCAAGAACCAGTTACGTCAGTAGTACGGAAGTAGAACTGTGGACGGTAGCCTTTAAAGAATGGAGTGTGACGACCACCTTCATCTTTAGACAATACGTACACTTCTGCTTCGAACTTAGTGTGCGGCTTGATAGTACCTGGTTTAGCAAGTACTTGACCACGCTCAACGTCTTCACGCTTAGTACCACGTAGTAGAACACCAACGTTCTCACCAGCACGGCCTTCATCTAGAAGCTTGCGGAACATCTCAACGCCAGTACAAGTTGTTTTCGCAGTATCTTTGATACCAACGATTTCAATCTCTTCACCAACTTTAACGATACCACGCTCAACACGACCAGTTACCACAGTACCACGGCCAGAGATTGAGAATACGTCTTCGATTGGCATCAAGAATGATTGGTCGATAGCACGAACTGGCTCAGGGATGTAAGCGTCTAGAGTTTCTACTAGCGTTTTAACCGCAGTAGTTCCAAGACCTTTATCATCTTCACCGTTTAGTGCCATTAGCGCAGAACCTACGATGATTGGAGTGTCGTCACCTGGGAACTCATAAGTGTTCAATAGGTCACGAACTTCCATTTCAACTAGCTCTAACAACTCTTCGTCGTCAACCATATCTGCTTTGTTTAGGAATACCACGATGTATGGTACACCTACTTGGCGAGATAGTAGGATGTGCTCACGCGTTTGCGGCATAGGGCCGTCAGCTGCAGAGCAAACTAGAATAGCGCCGTCCATCTGAGCAGCACCAGTAATCATGTTTTTCACGTAGTCGGCGTGACCTGGGCAGTCAACGTGCGCGTAGTGACGAGTCGGAGAATCGTACTCTACGTGAGAAGTGTTAATGGTGATACCACGTGCTTTTTCTTCTGGAGCGTTGTCGATTTGGTCGTAGCCTTTAGAGCTACCTTTACTACCAAATACTTCAGCACATACACGTGTTAGAGCCGCAGTTAGAGTGGTTTTACCATGGTCAACGTGACCAATGGTACCAACGTTCAAGTGCGGTTTACTACGTTCAAATTTTTCCTTAGCCACGATATGTAACCTCTTACTTAATTAGGCAGGATCAACCTTGTTTTACAATAGCTTCAGCGATATTTGATGGCGCTTCAGCGTACTTAGAGAACTCCATGGAGTAGCTCGCGCGACCTTGTGACATTGAGCGAACGTCGGTAGCGTAACCAAACATCTCGCCTAATGGAACTTCGGCGCGAATAATTTTACCTGATGGGCTGTCATCCATACCTTGGATTAAGCCACGACGACGGTTTAGGTCGCCCATCACGTCACCCATGTAGTCTTCTGGTGTTACCACTTCGACTTTCATAACAGGCTCAAGCAATACAGCGCCGCCCTTTTGAGCGAGTTGCTTGGTTGCCATAGAAGCGGCGATCTTAAACGCCATCTCGTTAGAGTCAACATCGTGGTAGGAACCGTCAAACACGGCCGCTTTTAGACCGATGAGCGGATAACCGGCAACAATACCGTTTTTCATCTGCTCTTCGATACCTTTTTGCACTGCTGGGATATATTCTTTTGGAATAACACCACCAACAACTTCGTTTTTAAACTCAAGACCTTCTTGGCCTTCGTCTGCTGGCTCAAAGCGAATCCAGCAATGACCGAATTGACCACGACCACCTGATTGACGAACAAATTTACCTTCGATTTCACAAGTGTTACGAATAGTCTCACGGTATGCCACTTGTGGCTTACCAATATTCGCTTCAACATTGAACTCGCGGCGCATACGGTCAACTAGTACATCAAGGTGAAGCTCACCCATACCAGAAATAATAGTTTGACCTGTTTCTTCATCAGTATTCACACGGAATGAAGGGTCTTCTTGTGCTAGACGACTTAGCGCAATACCCATTTTCTCTTGGTCAGCCTTAGTTTTAGGCTCAACTGCTACAGAGATAACTGGCTCTGGGAAGTCCATACGCTCAAGAATGATTGGCGCATCAAGTGCACACAGGGTTTCACCTGTAGTTACATCTTTCATACCAATCAGTGCAGCGATGTCACCAGCGCGCACTTCTTTAATTTCTTGGCGATCGTTAGCATGCATCTGCACCATACGACCTACACGCTCTTTTTTACCCTTAACAGAGTTAAGAACGCTATCGCCAGACTCAAGCACACCTGAGTACACACGAACGAAGGTTAGGTTACCCACGAATGGGTCAGTTGCAATTTTGAACGCCAACGCTGAGAACGGAACATCATCAGATGATTCACGCTCATCAACACGCTCTTCGTCATCCGGATGCACACCTTTAATCGCTGGAATTTCGTCCGGCGCTGGAAGGTAGTCAATCACGGCGTCAAGCACTAATGGAACACCTTTGTTTTTGAAAGATGAGCCACACACTGCCGGTACGATCTCGCAGTTAATAGTACGTAGACGAAGACCTTTTTTGATATCTTCAACAGATAATTCACCTTCTTCAAGGTATTTATCCATTAGCTCTTCATTAGCCTCTGCCGCAGCTTCAACTAGTTGAGCACGAAAATCTTCACAATCTGCTAACATTTCCGCTGGAATTTCTTCTTCGCGGAAAGTCATACCTTTGTCATCTTCGTTCCAGTAGTAAGCTTTCATGCCGATCAAATCAACTTGACCAACAAAGTTTTCTTCTGAACCGATAGGTAACTGCAAGGCAACTGGAGTATGACCTAAACGTTTTTTGATTTGGCCTAATACGCGTTTAAAATCAGCACCTTGGCGGTCTAATTTATTTACGTAAACGATACGAGGCACACCGTATTTATTCGCTTGACGCCATACAGTTTCAGACTGAGGTTCAACACCAGAAGAACCACAGAATACAACAACTGCACCGTCCAGAACGCGTAGAGAACGCTCAACTTCAATAGTGAAGTCAACGTGACCTGGGGTGTCAATTACGTTAATACGATATTTGTCGTATTGTTTAGCAGAGCCCTGCCAGAAGGCAGTTACCGCAGCTGACGTAATAGTGATACCGCGCTCTTGCTCTTGCTCCATCCAGTCAGTAGTAGACGCACCATCATGGGTTTCACCCATTTTGTGGTTTACACCTGTGTAGAACAAAATACGTTCTGTGGTAGTTGTTTTACCAGCATCAACGTGAGCACAGATACCGATATTACGGTAGCGGTTAAGTTTTGTAGTACGAGCCACGATAAGTTCCTCGCTAGATTAGAAGCGGTAGTGCGAGAATGCTTTGTTAGCTTCCGCCATACGGTGCACGTCTTCACGCTTCTTAACTGCTGCGCCTTTGCCTTCAGAGGCATCTAGCAATTCACCAGCCAAACGTAAAGCCATAGATTTTTCACCACGCTTACGCGCAGCTTCCACTAACCAACGCATGGCTAGTGCATTACGGCGAGATGGGCGCACTTCAACAGGAACTTGGTACGTAGCACCACCTACACGGCGGGACTTCACTTCGACCAGCGGAGCGATGGCATCTAGTGCTTTTTCGAAGAGTTCCAAAGGTTCACTGTTTTTGCGCTCTTTAACTGCATCTAGAGCACCGTAAACAATACGTTCGGCAACGGATTTTTTACCGCTTTCCATAACGTGGTTCATAAATTTTGCCAGAATCTGACTTCCGTATTTTGGATCGTCTAGAATCTCACGCTTTGCAGCGACGCGACGTCTTGGCATTGATAAGCCCTCAAACGGTCTTCAGGTAGCTCAGGACAGATAGTTATCGCCTGACCTTACTCTTATCGACTCGATATTAAAAAATAATTACAACTATTTAGGACGCTTAGCACCGTATTTAGAACGGCCTTGCTTGCGATCCTTAACGCCAGAAGTATCTAACGCACCACGAACGGTGTGATAACGCACACCTGGTAAGTCTTTTACACGACCACCGCGAATTAAAACTACGCTGTGCTCTTGTAAGTTATGACCTTCACCACCGATGTACGATGCTACTTCAAAGCCGTTAGTTAAACGAACACGACATACTTTACGTAATGCAGAGTTCGGTTTTTTAGGCGTAGTAGTATATACACGAGTACATACTCCACGGCGCTGTGGGCAGTTTTGTAACGCAGGAACGTCGCTTTTTTCTACGACGCGCTTACGTGACGAACGCACCAGCTGGTTAATTGTTGCCATCTATAGCTCCACTGTTGTCTTTCGACATAAACAAAATGGCCAAGCGGAAATCGCCCAGCCAATTTTTAGGGTACAAGATTTTAATTATACTTGTACGCCTGGTCAAGACCATCAGGACGCTATTGCGTCCTAATGACTGTTTAGTTAGCAGAATTTAATGCTTCACTCAGTGCTGCTTCAACATCACTTGCGCTCACTTGCATTGGTTGTTCAACCTCTGCTTTACGCTTACGCTCTGCGTGATATGCCAAACCTGTACCTGCTGGAATTAGACGACCTACTACTACGTTTTCTTTCAAACCACGTAGGTAATCGCGTTTTCCTGTTACTGCTGCTTCGGTAAGAACACGTGTTGTTTCTTGGAACGATGCTGCAGAAATGAAGGATTCGGTAGACAAAGAAGCTTTTGTAATACCTAGCAATACGCGCTCGTATTTTGCTGGGAAGCGATCTTTTGCTGCCTGTGCTTCGTTTTCTTCAAGCACTTGTGTTAATTCAACCTGATCACCTTTGATCAAGTTAGTGTCGCCTGCATCAAGAACATCAACTTTCCGCAACATTTGACGCAAAATAGTTTCAATGTGCTTGTCGTTAATCTTCACGCCTTGGAGACGGTAAACTTCTTGAATCTCAGTTACAATGTAACGTGCTAACGCACCCACACCTAAAAGACGCAAGATGTCATGCGGATTGCTAGGACCGTCAGAGATTACCTCACCACGGTTTACTTGCTCCCCTTCGAACACGTTGAGATGACGCCATTTATGGATCAATTCTTCGTATGGTTCGCTACCGTCAGTTGGTGTAATCACCAAGCGACGTTTACCTTTAGTTTCTTTACCAAATGAAATGGTACCACTAACTTCCGCCAAGATGGCCGCTTCTTTTGGACGACGCGCTTCAAATAAGTCCGCAACCCGTGGTAAACCACCGGTAATATCGCGTGTTTTTGAAGTTTCTTGTGGAATACGTGCTACAACATCACCCACATTAATGGTGTCGCCGTCATTGAGGTTAACCAATGCATGTGAAGGTAAGAAGTATTGCGCAGTGACATCTGTGCCTGGTAATAATAAATCATTACCTTTGGCATCTACCAACTTAATCGCTGGGCGGATGTCTTTACCTGCGGCTGGACGATCTTTTGGATCTAATACTTCAATGTGGTTTAGACCTGTTAGTTCGTCCGTTTGGCGTTTAATGGTAATACCATCTTCCATGCCAACGAAGCGCACAGTACCTGTAGTTTCAGTTACGATTGGGTGCGTATGCGGATCCCATTTCGCAACGATTTCACCTGGCGCAACAGCATCACCTTCGTGTACAGAAATAACTGCACCATATGGTAATTTGTAGCGTTCACGCTCACGGCCAAACTCATCAGCAATGGCTAACTCACCTGAACGCGATACAGCGACTAGCTTGTTATCTTTGTTCACTACGTGTTTTAGGTTCAAGAGACGAACAGTGCCGCCATTTTTCACTTGAACATTATCTACTGCCGAAGAAGCTGCTGCCGCACCACCAATGTGGAAGGTACGCATGGTTAACTGGGTACCTGGCTCACCAATTGATTGAGCTGCAATAACACCAATGGCTTCACCCATGTTCACTAAATGACCACGAGCCAGGTCGCGACCATAACAGCTTGCGCAAATACCATGACGCGTTTCACAGGTAATTACTGAGCGTACTACTACTTCATCGATTTTGCTGGATTCAATGAACTCAACCCATTTTTCATCAATGAGCGTTCCCGCAGGAATTAATACATCATCGCCAGCTGGATTTAATACATCTTGAGCAATTACACGGCCCAATACGCGTTCACCCAATGGTTCAACTACGTCACCGCCTTCAATATTTGGCGTCATGGTAATACCACGATCTGTGCCGCAATCAACTTCAGTAACTACGAGGTCTTGCGCAACATCTACTAGACGACGAGTTAAGTAACCCGAGTTTGCTGTTTTCAATGCCGTATCAGCCAAACCTTTACGCGCACCGTGGGTTGAAATGAAGTACTGTAATACGTTCAAACCTTCACGGAAGTTAGCGGTAATTGGCGTCTCAATAATAGAGCCGTCTGGTTTAGCCATCAAACCACGCATACCAGCTAGCTGACGAATCTGTGCTGCAGAGCCCCGCGCACCTGAGTCAGCCATCATATACATTGAGTTAAATGACTCTTGCTCAACTTCGTTTCCATCACGGTCAATCACTTTCTCTTTAGAAAGGTTGGCCATCATTTTTTTAGAAACTTCGTCGTTCGCCTTGGACCAAAGGTCGATTACTTTGTTGTACTTCTCGCCCTGAGTTACTAGACCTGAAGCATATTGCTTTTCGATCTCTTTCACTTCTTCGATAGCGTGATCGATGATGGTAGTTTTTTCTGCTGGAATAACGAAGTCGTTTACACCAATAGAAACACCAGACAAGGTTGAGAAGGCAAAACCTGTGTACATTAATTGGTCAGCAAAGATGACTGTATCTTTTAAACCAACTGTACGGTAGCACTTGTTAATCAGACCAGAGATGGCTTTCTTTTTCATTGTTTGGTTAACAACATCAAAGGATAAGCCTTTTGGTACGATTTGGAATAACAAAGCACGCCCAACTGTTGTATCAACGATACGAACATTCTCAGTAATTTCGCCGCTATCACGATCCTTCACGAATTCATGAACGCGCACTTTTACTTTGGCGTGTAAAGAAGCTTCACCTGCACGATAAACGCGGTCAACTTCTTGTAAATCAGCGAACACACGATTCTCGCCTTTGGCATTAATCGCTTCACGTGTCATGTAGTACAGACCCAATACAACGTCTTGCGAAGGTACGATGATTGGTTCACCGTTCGCTGGAGACAACACGTTGTTGGTTGACATCATTAACGCACGTGCTTCTAACTGTGCTTCCAAAGTTAAAGGTACGTGTACCGCCATTTGGTCACCGTCAAAGTCCGCGTTATACGCCGCACAGACTAATGGGTGCAATTGAATGGCTTTACCTTCGATCAATACTGGCTCAAACGCTTGAATACCCAAACGGTGCAGCGTTGGCGCACGGTTAAGCAATACTGGATGTTCACGAATCACATCTGCTAAAACGTCCCATACTTCTGGCAGCTCACGCTCAACCATTTTCTTGGCCGCTTTAATAGTAGTCGCAAGGCCACGCTGCTCTAGTTTGCCAAAAATAAATGGTTTGAATAATTCAAGCGCCATTTTTTTAGGCAAGCCGCACTGATGCAAACGTAGTGCTGGACCTACTGTAATTACCGAACGACCCGAGTAGTCAACACGTTTACCAAGAAGGTTTTGACGGAAACGACCTTGTTTACCTTTGATCATATCTGCCAAAGATTTTAGAGGACGTTTGTTGCTACCTGTAATCGCACGACCACGACGACCGTTATCTAATAACGCATCAACAGACTCTTGTAACATACGTTTTTCGTTACGTACGATGATGTCTGGAGCTGAAAGCTCTAGAAGGCGTTTTAGACGGTTATTACGGTTAATAACACGACGATATAAGTCGTTTAAGTCAGAGGTTGCGAAACGGCCGCCATCCAGTGGAACTAGCGGACGCAAATCCGGTGGTAACACTGGTAATACCGTTAAAATCATCCACTCTGGCTTATTGCCTGAGCCATGGAAGGCTTCCATTAGCTTTAAGCGCTTAGACAGTTTTTTGATTTTGGTTTCTGAGTTGGTTTGCGGAATTTCTTCACGCAGACGCTCTACTTCATAGTCCAAATCAATTTGCATTAAAAGCTCACGGATAGCTTCAGCGCCCATGCGCGCGTCAAACTCGTCACCGTGCTCTTCTAAGGCATTGTAGTACTCTTCGTCGTTTAATAACTGGTATTTCTCCAATGGAGTCATTCCAGGATCAACAACAACATAGCTCTCAAAATACAATACGCGCTCGATATCACGTAGCGTCATATCCAATAACAAGCCAATGCGACTTGGTAGAGATTTTAAGAACCAAATGTGTGCCACAGGAGAAGCCAATTCGATATGAGCCATACGCTCACGACGAACTTTAGATAGTGCAACTTCTACACCACACTTCTCACAAATAACACCGCGATGCTTTAAGCGTTTGTACTTACCGCACAAGCACTCATAGTCTTTTACTGGGCCGAAAATTTTGGCACAGAAAAGACCGTCGCGCTCTGGCTTGAACGTACGGTAGTTAATGGTTTCCGGCTTTTTAACTTCGCCGAATGACCACGAGCGAATCATCTCTGGTGACGCAAGCGAAATCTTAATCGCGTCAAACTCTTCGAGCGGGCTCTGGTTTTTCAACAGATTTAATAAATCTTTCAAGGCCTTTCTCCTGACGGAGCGTAGAGCAGCAGTCTTACTACTGCTCAATTACGCACGCGGGTTATTCGGATTCCAATTCGATATCAATGCCCAGAGAGCGAATTTCTTTGATCAACACGTTGAAGGACTCAGGCATGCCTGCTTCCATACGGTGATCGCCATCCACAATGTTTTTATACATTTTGGTACGGCCATTCACATCATCCGACTTAACAGTAAGCATTTCTTGCAAGGTATATGCAGCACCATAAGCTTCAAGTGCCCACACTTCCATCTCACCGAAGCGCTGACCACCGAATTGAGCCTTACCGCCCAACGGTTGTTGTGTTACTAAGCTGTACGAACCTGTAGAACGAGCATGCATCTTATCGTCTACTAAGTGGTTCAGTTTGAGCATGTACATATAGCCAACTGTGGTATGACGCTCAAAAGCGTTACCTGTACGGCCATCATAAAGCTGCATTTGACCACTATCTGGTAGATCAGCTAAGCGCAACATTGCTTTAATTTCTGGCTCTTCTGCACCATCAAATACTGGTGTAGCCATAGGCACACCTGCTTTTAGGTTATTTGCCAGATCCATAATTTCTTGATCGTTTAGCACGTCAAGGTCAACGCGATCTTCTTCAGCGCCACCTACTACGTTATAAACTTCATTTAAGAAAGTACGAATATCTGCAATTTTGCGTTGCTCGTCTAGCATGCGATTGATCTTTTCGCCTAGACCGCGCGCTGCTAAGCCTAAGTGAGTTTCTAAGATCTGCCCCACGTTCATACGTGAAGGTACACCTAGCGGGTTCAATACGATATCAACAGGCACACCGTGCTCATCATGCGGCATATCTTCTACTGGCATGATTACAGACACAACACCCTTGTTACCATGACGACCAGCCATCTTATCACCCGGCTGGATGCGACGACGGATAGCTAAGTATACTTTGACAATTTTTAGTACGCCTGGCGCAAGATCATCGCCTTGCTGTAGCTTACGTTTTTTGTCTTCAAACTTTTCATCTAGCAGTTTGCGGCGATCAACGAGATAAGCTTGCGCTTTTTCTAATTGCTCATTTAACGCATCATCTGCCATACGCAGTTTCCACCAGTAGGAATGCTCTAGCTCATCTAGCATTTCGTTACTGATCACTGTACCTTTTTTCAGACCTGCTCCACCTTCAACAGTGGCGCCGACTAAGTGTGCACGTAAACGTTCAAAGGTTGCACCTTCAACAATACGGAACTCTTCGTTTAAGTCTTTACGAATGGCATCTAATTGTGATTTTTCAATCGCTAACGCACGTGAGTCACGCTCAACACCATCACGAGTGAATACTTGAACGTCAATAACAGTACCTTTAGTACCTGTAGGCACACGTAACGAAGTATCTTTCACATCACTGGCTTTTTCACCGAAGATAGCACGTAGTAGCTTTTCTTCTGGCGTTAGCTGAGTTTCACCTTTTGGCGTTACTTTACCAACTAGAATATCGCCTGCTTCAACCTCAGCACCTACATAAACAACACCTGCTTCATCCAGCTTATTCAGCGCTGCCTCACCTACGTTAGGGATGTCAGCGGTGATTTCTTCTGCACCAAGCTTAGTATCACGTGATACACAGGTGAGCTCTTGAATGTGAATAGTGGTGAAACGGTCTTCTTGTACAACACGCTCTGATAATAAAATCGAGTCTTCGAAGTTAAAACCATTCCATGGCATAAAGGCCACGCGCATGTTTTGACCTAATGCCAATTCACCCATATCGGTTGAAGGGCCATCAGCCATGATATCGCCACGAGCAACCACGTCACCTTTTTTCACCAACGGACGCTGGTTAATACAAGTGTTCTGGTTTGAACGTGTGTATTTTGTCAGGTTGTAGATATCTACACCCGCTTCACCTGTTTCAACTTCAGTGTCATGCACACGAACCACGATACGGCTTGCATCAACAGACTCAATCACACCACCACGACGGGCAACTTCACATACACCAGAGTCGCGCGCCACATAGCGCTCCATACCTGTACCTACTAACGGCTTATCCGAACGTAGGGTGGGTACAGCTTGGCGTTGCATGTTTGATCCCATCAATGCACGGTTAGCATCGTCGTGCTCTAAGAACGGAATCAAGGAAGCAGCAACCGAAACAACTTGTTTCGGTGAAACATCCATTAAAGTTACATCTTCTGGTGCTTTTACCGTAAACTCGTTCAAGTAACGAACAGTTACTAGCTCGTCAATCAATTGACTATCGGCATTCATAGCAGCTGAAGCCTGTGCAATAACATGCTCAGTTTCTTCAATTGCTGACAAGTAGACGATCTCGTCAGTGACACGCCCTTCTTTAACAACACGGTACGGACTTTCTAAGAAGCCATATTCGTTAGTACGAGCATAGGTTGCTAACGAGTTAATCAAACCAATGTTTGGACCTTCAGGCGTTTCAATTGGACATACACGACCATAGTGAGTCGGGTGTACGTCACGCACTTCGAAGCCGGCGCGCTCACGTGTCAAACCACCTGGGCCAAGCGCAGAAACACGACGTTTGTGGGTAATTTCAGACAGCGGGTTGTTTTGGTCCATAAACTGAGAAAGCTGGCTAGAACCGAAGAACTCTTTAACTGCCGCCGCTACAGGCTTGGCATTAATTAAGTCTTGCGGCATTAAGCCTTCACTTTCTGCCATGGATAGACGTTCTTTAACCGCACGCTCAACGCGAACTAAACCAACACGGAATTGGTTTTCAGCCATCTCGCCAACACAGCGCACACGACGGTTACCTAAGTGGTCAATATCATCAACGATGCCTTTACCGTTACGAATATTCACTAAGGTTTTTAATACGTCAACGATGTCTTCTTTGCTTAATACGCCAGGACCAACAATTTCGCTGCGACCTAGACGACGGTTGAACTTCATGCGACCTACTGCAGATAAGTCATAGCGATCCGCACTGAAGAACAGATTATTAAACAAAGTTTCAGCCGCTTCTTTGGTTGGCGGCTCACCTGGACGCATCATGCGGTAAATTTCAACCAAAGCATCAAGCTGAGACTTAGTAGTATCAACTTTTAATGTGTCTGAAATAAATGGTCCGCAATCAATATCGTTAGTGTATAGCGTTTCAATACGAACAACCTGAGCTTGGGCTACCTTAGCCAAGCTTTCAACAGTTAATTCCGTATTACAGTCAACCAGAATCTCACCTGTTGCAGGATGCACAATAGGCTTAGCTGTAGTGCAGCCTACTACGTATTCAACGGGTACAGCTAGTTTGCTAATACCGGCTTTCTCTAATTGTTTAATATGACGGGCAGTAATACGGCGACCCTGTTCAACAAGGATATTGCCTTCGTCATCTTTAATATCAAAAGCCGCAACTTCACCACGCAAACGTGCAGGCACGAGCTCAAGCTCAAAGCCTTGGTCGCTTGATAGGTGGAAAACATTAGTATCATAGAACATTTCTAGCACTTGCTCAGTGCTATAGTCCAATGCACGCAACAGAACAGATGCAGGAAGCTTACGGCGACGATCAATACGCACAAACACGCAGTCTTTTGGGTCAAACTCAAAGTCTAACCAAGAGCCACGGTAAGGAATTACTCGTGCAGAATACAATAGCTTACCTGAGCTGTGCGTTTTACCACGATCGTGATCATAGAATACGCCAGGTGAGCGATGTAACTGGGATACGATGACCCGTTCAGTACCATTAATTACAAAAGTACCGTTATCAGTCATTAATGGGATCTCTCCCATATAAACTTCTTGCTCTTTGATATCTTTAATCGGCTTGCCAGAAGATTCACGATCAAAAATAATCAAACGCACTTTCACACGCAAAGGTGCTGCGTAAGTAATGCCGCGTAAAGTACATTCCTTAACATCAAAGGCTGGCTCACCTAAACGATAGCCAACATACTCAAGGGCAGCGTTGCCCGAGTAACTCATGATAGGAAAGACAGACTTAAATGCCGCGTGCAGGCCTATATCGCGGAACTGCTCCTTGCTCACGCCAGCCTGCAGGAATTCACGGTAAGAGTCTAATTGGATTGCCAATAAGTACGGCACATCCATTACGTTCTGCAGCTTGCTAAAGTCCTTGCGGATACGTTTTTTCTCAGTGTATGAGTAAGCCATCAGCGTTCCCCAGCTTGGTCACCTGCATTGTGGGCTTTGCCTACATGGCAAACCCTAAAAAATAGTGCAAACTTAGGTTTGCGACCCAATAAAGGGTAATTTATTTCCATTCTGATTTAAGCATCTATGAACGGAAAAAGGCCGGTGACAAAAGCCACCAGCCTACAGCCTTTTGCTTAAGCAGCTAGGGCTGTCATGCAAAAATCAAACTTATTTAAGCTCGACTTTAGCACCTGCTTCTTCCAATGCTTTCTTAGCTGCTTCAGCTTCTTCTTTAGCAACGTCTTCTTTAACTACAGCAGGAGCACCGTCAACTACTGCTTTAGCTTCTTTCAAGCCAAGACCAGTGATTTCACGAACTGCTTTAATTACGTTTACTTTTTTGTCGCCAGCTTCAACTAAGTGGATAGTGAACTCAGTTTGTTCAGCCGCTGCTTCAACAGCAGCCGCAGGACCTGCAGCTACAGCAGCAGCAGCGGTCACACCGAATTTTTCTTCCATTGCAGAGATTAATTCAACAACTTGCATTACTGACATTTCAGCAATTGCGTCTAGGATTTGTTCGTTAGTAAGAGCCATGACTCTATTTCCTGTAATTAGTAACGGCTAAATGCCGTTAAATTCAAAATAAAAATCTTCAAAAAGCCAGCAAGTGCTATTAAGCTGCTTGTTGTTCTTTTTGGTCGCGAACCGCTGCCAGAGTACGAGCAAGCTTGCTTGTTGCGCCTTGGATAACGCTCATCAGTTTTGCAATCGCTTCGTCGTAAGTTGGCAAGCTTGCCAATACGTCGATCTGGTTGGCTGCAATAAAATTGCCTTCAAAAGCAGCGCCTTTGATCTCGAACTTGTCTTGACCTTTTGCGAACTCTTTGAAAATACGAGCAGCTGCGCCCGGATGTTCATTAGAGAAAGCAATCAAGGTAGGACCAGTGAATGTCTCAGCTAGAGTAGCAAACTCAGTGCCCTCTACTGCACGACGTAACAGTGTGTTACGTACTACACGTACATAAACACCTGCTTCACGAGCCTCTTTACGCAGTCCGGTCATAGCGCCTACTGTCACACCGCGAGCATCAGCTACAACGGCAGACAGAGCAACTTTGGCAGCCTCGTTGACTTCAGCGACAATGGCTTTCTTGTCTTCGAGTTTAATTGCCACGGGTACACTCCTGCTTAATCATAATCGTTCATTACTGAACGCGTTTTGGTGTCTTGACACAATGTCCGGAGCACCATCTACGTAGGTTGATTGCTCAATTAAGACCACTGTCACCTACGGTCTTGGACGACCCCCGCTAAGCAGGGACCCCAAAAAAAGAGCCACCTAGCTTTCACTAGATGGCAAAAGCTATTAGAAGCTTAGTGAGCCAGCGTCAATTAATAGACCAGGACCCATAGTGCTGCTTAAAGTGATACGCTTAATGTATACACCTTTAGAGCTGGCTGGTTTTAAACGACGTAGTTCAGCAACTAGCGCTTCAACGTTTTCTTTCAACTTAGTAGCATCAAAATCAACTTGACCTACTGAAGTGTGAATAATACCGTTTTTGTCAGTACGGAAACGTGCTTGACCTGCTTTAGCGTTTTTCACCGCTGTAGCAACGTCTGGCGTTACAGTGCCAACTTTTGGGTTAGGCATTAAACCACGTGGGCCTAACACTTGACCTAATTGACCTACTACACGCATTGCATCAGGAGAAGCAATAACTACGTCATAGTTTAAGTCGCCTGCTTTCATTTCAGCAGCTAAGTCATCCATACCCACTTTGTCAGCACCGGCTGCTAAAGCAGCTTCTGCATTGTTAGTGAATACAGCAACACGTACAGTTTTACCCGTACCGTGTGGTAGAACAGTTGCACCACGAACCACTTGGTCTGATTTACGTGGATCAACACCTAGGTTGATAGCAACATCTACAGATTCTTTAAACTTAACAGTAGAAAGCTCTGCTAATAATTTAGCGGCATCTTCAAAAGCGTAAGCTTTACCTGCTTCTACTTTCTCAATGATTGCTTTTTGACGTTTTGTTAACTTAGACATTATACGCCCTCCACGTTCAAGCCCATGCTACGAGCAGAGCCTGCAATAGTGCGAACAGCGGCATCTAAGTCAGCTGCAGTCAAGTCCGCTTGTTTCGCCTTAACGATCTCTTCTAACTGAGCACGAGTTACTGTACCCACTTTTTGAGTATTAGGACGAGCAGAACCTGATGCTACACCAGCAGCTTTCTTCAATAATACAGCGGCAGGTGTACTTTTGGTTTCAAAAGTAAAACTACGGTCGCTATATACAGTAATAATTACTGGAGTTGGAAGACCAGGCTCTATGCCTTGAGTCTTAGCGTTAAACGCTTTACAGAACTCCATAATATTTACACCATGCTGACCCAGTGCAGGACCAACTGGTGGCGAAGGGTTGGCTTGACCAGCCTTCACTTGCAGCTTGATATAAGCTTGAATTTTTTTAGCCATTTTTCACTCCAATTTGGGTAAACGCCTTACGGCTCCCCTACAAATTCGCCTTCTGACGAAAAAGCCCCGCAGCCTTTAGGCTACAGGGCAAGGGTTCGACATATATCAGATAACTTTTTCTACCTGACCGAACTCTAATTCTACTGGTGTTGAGCGCCCAAAAATCAGCACTGCAACATGAACTCGACTTTTCTCGTAGTTCACTTCTTCAACTACACCATTAAAGTCTGCAAATGGACCATCGGTTACACGAACAGTCTCACCTGGCTCAAATAATGTTTTTGGTTTTGGTTTATCTTCACTATCTGCAACACGGCGAAGGATAGCCTCTGCCTCACGCTCAGTAATAGGCGCTGGCTTATCAGGACGACCACCAATAAAACCCATAACACGAGGTGTTTCTTTGACCAAGTGCCATACGTCATCTTCCATCGGATGCTCAGCTTGAATTAAAACATAGCCTGGAAAAAACTTACGTTCGCTTTTGCGCTTTTGACCGTCGCGCATTTCAACGACTTCTTCGGTTGGAACAATAATCTCACCGAATCTTTCTTCCATACCAGCTATTTTAACTCGCTCAATCAGCGAGCGCATCACGTGCTTTTCATAGCCTGAGTAGGCATGCACAACGTACCAACGTTTAGCCACGGAGCACCTTTACCCTACAATTATGGAAATGAGCCACCCAAACAGGGAATCTAAGGCCCACAAAATTAATGCCATCACCATAACGAAAACAACCACAATCAATGTGGTTTGAATTGTTTCTTGGCGACTAGGCCATACAACCTTACGAATTTCAGCGCGAGACTCTTTAGCGAACTGAGCGAACTTACGTCCTTTAGCCGTCTGCAACACCACAAAGCCAGCAACAAGCGCAATAACTACAATAGCGATAGCACGAAAAATAACTGGTTCTGAGGAAAAATAGTAATTACCTACTACAGCAGCAATAGCCAACAAGACAACTACAGACCACTTTAATCCGTCTGCGCGGGGTTCTTGAGTCTCTACATTTGCTTTCATGAATCAGAATCCCGAAAATTGCCAACCTTCCCCATTGAAAGTTGGCAGGCCAGGAGGGAATCGAACCCCCAACCTACGGTTTTGGAGACCGTCGCTCTGCCAATTGAGCTACTGGCCTGTAGCTTGATCAGGTCGGCAACTATACAGACCTAGAACTCAATAAGCAACTCCTTGTAGTATTTTTTTTACTTACCGCACAAACACATAGCAAAAAAATCGGAGTATCGCTTTTAAACTACAGCTTTGGTTTTCTCAGCTTTAGATACAAAAAAAGCAGCCATTAGCTGCTTTTATTTGTGGAGCTCATGACCAGAGTTGAACTGGTGACCTCACCCTTACCAAGGGTGTGCTCTACCAACTGAGCTACATGAGCATATCCCTTGACAAACTGCAAACTTGGAGCGGGTAGCGGGAATCGAACCCGCATCATCAGCTTGGAAGGCTGAGGTTCTACCACTAAACTATACCCGCAAGTGCAACTTGCTTTAAAACTGGTGGAGGGAGAAGGATTCGAACCTTCGAAGTCATAGACGTCAGATTTACAGTCTGATCCCTTTGGCCGCTCGGGAACCCCTCCGTTGTGGGTGCGCATAATGTACTTTTTTTTAAACCCTGTCAACACATTTATTTGAAATTCTTAGTTTTTTTATTTTTTCTAGTCTTAACGAAGGTTACTGAGGCATTTCTTGCCTATAGCGCATCAACGGAAAATCACTGGTCAACTCTGTCATTAATGATTCATCAATTAATCGCTCACTGCGCGAGTTAACCGCAAGCCAATAGGTCTTTTGTTTGCGCTCAACTTCTTTAATTTCAGCCGTATAGCCTAAATTAGCGAGCTTTTGCACTAAATCCTTAGCCATATCCATAGTATCTAGCATAGATAAAGAGATACCGTTTTGCATATCCCCTTGATTAATAAGATAAGCCTGGATTTGACGTGCTTTTAATTCTTTTAATTGCCGCACAGCTACCGAACGCGAGACTAGAGGGGGCATATATACCCAATAATCCACTCCATCCACTTCTTCAACCACAACCTCTTTTACATCAATATCTAAACTAAGCAAGCGCTGTGACAAACTATCTATCAATGCCGGATCAGAAAAACCACCTAGCAATAATGTTAGATTAATTTTTGCTTGGACAGAATCAAGCGTTTTAGTTTGACTATTCGTTGCATTAGCAACCTCAATATTGGCAACCCCAGCTGGGTTTAAAACAGAGGGAAGTTGCTGCACATGCACACTGGGCTGCTGCTGTTCCCAGACAAAATACAGTGCATTAAGCACTATTAAAACCAAGAAAACCCAGCGCATATTAATTACTCAAAAGGACAGGCCAAGGCCAAACCATCAAAGACAAGATCATTAGCCACGTGCACATCCTCAAAAAGGTCAATAATCATTTGTCCATCTCCACCTGCAACAAAGACATGAAAGCGCTCACCGAGATTACGCTTAGCAATATGTTTCTGCTCCTCAACAAAGCCACGGATCATAAGATACAATCCTTGCTCAACACCACTTATTGTGCTGAGTTGTGGATTAATAGCACCTAATGCAGGCATATTATCGGGGCTATAGCGAATCCGCTGTGTTTTAGAGCACAGAGAGGCCCTCATCAACTCCACGCCAGGCACAATAAAGCCTCCCAGATGCTGCCCCGTAGCATCAACGTAATCTGCTGTTAATGCTGTTCCAAAATCAAAGATCAAAGCCGGCTCATGGTATTTTTGATAAGCTGCAACGACAGCTAACCAGCGATCCATGCCAAGTGTTTTATAATCACTATAGCCATTGGTTACACCTAGAAGTTGCTTTTGTGGTTTTGCACACTCAACATGGCCAATCCATGCTTTTAATCCAACAATCAACGCTTGAGTCGCTTCTCCAGACCAAACACTAACCACGCGACAACGTTGCACCTGCCCTTCAAACAAAGGCTGTAGGCCACTCATAATTTCCTGCAAAGTCACCAAAGAGCCTCGCTGAATAACAGCCCCATCTTGCAAGAGGCGCCATTTTATTCGCGTATTACCACAATCTAATTCAAGAATCATCAGACAACCTCAAGCTGACTTCGCCACCACTAAAACACTGTTCTCTCTCATCGACCAGGAGACGCAAAGCACCTGTGCTGTCAACTCCTAAAATAGTACCTTCTATTTGATTAGCAACAGTGGAAATTACACCCGCTTTACCTTGCCATACATGAGCCGCTTCCCATTCATGTTTAAAAGCAGAAAAACCCTGTTCAGCATGCGTTCTCAAACAGTCTTCAAGTTCGCGATATAAAACAATAGCTAACTCATTTCGATTAATGGCAGCACCACAAATATTACGTAAAGAAGTCCACTCTTGTGAGATATCATGCTCTTTATCCGTTGACATATTGACGTTGACACCAATACCAATCACCACATGGCAACGATCTGCAGGATCACCAACCAACTCTAACAAAATACCTGATAATTTGGCGCCATTATGCAAAATATCATTAGGCCACTTTAACCCAACATGCTCAATTTGTAGCTTCTTTAACGCTCTAAGTAGCGCTACTCCAACCACTAGACTCAAGCCTTCTAGGCGCGACAGATTACCCTGCAAAGGCCAAGCCACTGAGAAATACAAATTTTGCGCCAAAGGGCTAACCCAAGTTCGTCCACGGCGCCCTTTTCCAGCTAATTGTTTTTCTGTTAATACTAAAAAAGGTGCTAGTGTGGTTTTTAATAAACGGGTTACCTCAGCATTTGTAGAGTCAACTTCATCATAGACTAGCACAGGAATATCCAGTGCCTGTTCTATTTCTGCTTGATTGAGCAAGAAGTTTTTTTCCAAACAGCGATACCCCTTGCCTTTGATACGATCTATTTTAAGCCCTTGATCATGCTCAAGCTGCTCAATTCGCTTCCAGACTGCTGCTCGTGAAATACCAAGAGCCTCTCCTAAGCTTTCACCTGAATGGAACTGACCGTCATTTAGTAAATTCAAAACCTTGAGCATTAGCCTTACCTATAAACAACTAGCTAGCTATTGTATAAGCTTTGGGTCAATAATTAAAAATATCATTTAGCCCAAAGCAAAAATGAGGAAACTATTATTAATAAACTTTAAAAAGAGCGCCAAGCAAATTTAAGCTGCACTTAACAATCTCTTCTAATGACTCTCAAATCTAGCCCCAGGCAGCTCAGCATAACTTAGCTTTTTATTTAGCTTAAAATAGTGCGCACAAGTAGAATAACCAAACGAAAGACTAGCTTGCTAAGTACAGGCTTAAGCACTGAGTGTCCGAGCACAAAGGCAAGCAAAGCCTAGG
>NZ_JAZDRH010000029.1:0-40726 GCF_047470865.1 Pseudomonas sp. F1_0610 | reverse complement strand
GAATCATACAATAAGAACCTGAACTCTATAAAAATAAATTTTAATTATCATTGAAATTGCTAGGCATAGTAACTTTAAAATAAAAATTATAATCTTGTTTTTCGTCATAAAATATCAGTAGATACTTTATCCAAGGCAAGTTCAAAAGCCAATCTACTCAATTATGCTAAAGGAAGAATCAACACCATCTTGCAAAAATAGAAAAATATAAAATGGAATAAGCATTAAAAAGGTATAAAAATGCCGTTGTGATGCTGTTCAATTAGGATTTTCTGCATCCCAAAACAGAGTTTTCTGCCATTTCAATAGCTGTATATTCTATGTCATGCTAAGCCTATATTAGCCTTAAAAGGCTATTCAACATCATTGTATCTATTCTACTTTTGATTTTTAGCACCCCAACAAACAATATACAGCGTATGATGTTTCGACTTTTTATTAGCGGTTTTATACTATGCAAAAATTAATTATTTTTTTGTGCTCCCTGTTTTTTTTAATGCCTACAGCCTATGCTAACTCCTCTAGCAATAACGCCAGCGAATTAAACGCATTATTAGAGCAAGCCCAGCAGTACAATAATCCCCAAGCACAATTAGCACTGGCTGAGATTTATGCGCGAGGTGAAGTGGTTGAGCAAGATTTTAAACAAGCGCAGCAGTGGATGGAAAAAGCCGCTAAGCAGGGTTTAGTTGAAGCACAAGCACAGCTAGCAGATAGCTATTTTACTGGCACGGTTATACCGCAAGATTATCAACAAGCCAAGTATTGGGCAGAACAAGCCGCTAAGCAAAACCACACTAATACGCAAAATTTATTAGCCATTATCTATTTTCAAGGTAATGGCACCGCAAAAGATTACGAGCGTTCTAAATACTGGTTTGAAAAGGCAGCGCAACAAAACCATGCTGATGCTCAGGCTAACTTAGCCATTATGTATGCCTTTGGACATGGCGTAGGCGTAGATTATTCGCAAGCTAAACATTGGTTTGAGAAAGCCGCAGAACAAGGTAATGCCAATGCGCAATATAATCTTGGCGTAATCTACGCAGAAGGCAAAGGCACAGCCGTAGATCCTCAACAGGCTAAAAAATGGCTTGAGCTTTCCGCATTACAGAACAATCGTAACGCTCAATTTGAACTAGGCGATATTTACTACAATGGCATTGGGCTTGAGGCCGACTTACAGCAGGCAAAAGCATGGTATGAAAAAGCGGCCAAACAAGGTAGTGCACCTGCCCAGGCGGCCTTAGCCTACATGTATTTATTCGGCAAAGGCACAGCTAAAGACTATAAACAAGCTAAGCTACTTGCAGAAAAAGCGGCTGCACGTGGCAATGCTAAAGCACAAAACTTTCTGGGGATCATCTACACTGAAGGCTTTGATGTTAGCCCAAATACTGAACAGGCAAAATATTGGTTTGAGCAGTCTGCTGCTCAGGGTGATCGCATGGGGCAGCAGAACTTAGCTACGCTCTATATCGCCGGAAAAGGCGGACCTATTGACTATAATAAAGCCTTTTTTTGGTTTACAAAGTCAGCCGAACAGGGCAATGACGTTTCCCAATATAATTTAGCAACCTTATACAGAAACGGAGAGGGAACAGCGCCTAACCTTGAGCGCGCTAAGTATTGGTTTGAGAAAGCAGCACAACAAAATAATCTAGATGCGCAAGCGAGTCTCGCTGAGCTTTATAGCGATGAAAAAAACGATAAGCAAGCTCAGTTTTGGCTAGAAAAAGCTGCCGAACAAGGCTTAGTTCGTGCGCAATATAATCTTGGTATTATGTATTATCGAGCTGAAGCAACAGCAGCCAATAATCAACTCATGTTCCATTGGTTAGAAAAAGCAGCACTGCAAGGGCATATTGAGGCACAGTACAACCTAGGCATACTCTATTATGAAGGCCAACGTATTCCTCAGAATTTTGAACAGGCGAAACTCTGGTTAGAAAAGTCAGCATTACAGGGCGATCCCAATGCTCAATTGCAAATAGGCATACGCTACTACATTGGCCAAGGGACGCAACAGAATTACCAAACAGCAAAACTGTGGTTTGAAAAAGCCGCAGCACAGAATCATCCCGTAGCCCAGCTGAATTTAGGCGTGATTTATATTATGGGGCAAGGCGTTGAAAAATCACCGCAGCAGGCTAAAGCTTGGTTTGAAAAAGCTGCGGCACAAAACAATGCTCAAGCTCAGCATAGTCTTGGCCTTATGTATACCAATGGGGACGGTGTGGCACACAATACCCAAGAAGCAAATAAGTGGTTTCGACTGGCCTGCAGTAATGGCTTTAAAAATGCTTGTTCTTTAATCAAGGAAAACTGATGAACAGACTACTTCCCCTCGCTTTTTTATTCATGCTGTCGCTGCCAGCAGCCTATGCCAACCCCTCAGGTAGTGATTTTCAACAACTTGTACAATCGGCTGAGCAAACCAATGATCCTAAATTGCAAACACAGTTAGGGATAGCTTACGAAGACGGTGTAGGCACGAGTATAGATTTACAACTTGCTAAAAAATGGTACGAAAAAGCGGCCATACAAGATTTTGCTGATGCTCAATACAATCTTGGATTACTACATTATTCTGGCAAAGGTACAGAACAGGACTACCCACTAGCGAAAAGCTGGTTTGAAAAGGCCGCTCAGCAAGGCCATGCCAATGCGCAATACAATCTTGGTTTTATGTACGACTCTGGCTCAGGTGTACCTCAAAATTATCAAACAGCTAAAATGTGGTACGAACAAGCTGCATTACAAGGCCAAGTGAAAGCACAAAATAATTTAGCCAGCCTTTATTTTGCTGGGGAAGGGGTTGCGCAAGATTATCAAATGGCCAAACTTTGGTTTGAAAAAGCTGCCGAACAAGGGCATCCTCGCGCACAAAGCAATCTAGCCACTCTCTATCTTGACGGTCTTGGTGTGAAACAAGACTACGCACAAGCAAAGCTATGGTTTGAAAAAGCCGCTGCGCAGAATTTTAGACAAGCCCAATATGAACTCGGGATTATCTATGAATTTGGCTTAGGTGTACCTGCTAATGCATCACAAGCCAAACTATGGCACGAAAAAGCAGCCGTCCAGGGGCACGCTAAAGCACAGAATAACCTAGCTACCCTTTATTACACCGGTGAGGGGGTTGCTCAAGACTATGCTACCGCTAAGCTTTGGTATGAGCAGGCCGCCAGACAAGGTAACCCCAAAGCGCAATACAATCTGGCCTTAATGTACGATAAAGGTCGTGGCATGCCTAAAAATCCTGCTCAAGCCAAGCTGTGGTACGGGAAAGCCGCTGACCAAGGACATCCCAAAGCGCAAAATAATCTAGCTTACTTTTATTCTCAAGACGGTGCTTCTGAGGAAGATCTGCAATGGGCAAAGACCTTGTACGAAAAATCGGCTGAGCAAGGCGATAAAGAAGCCACTTATAATCTAGGCCTTATGTATTACCAAGGCAAAGGCGTTGTTAAAGACCTTCAACAAGCAAAAAAATGGTTTCACTTTGCCTGCGAAAAAGGCAACCAAAGCGGCTGTGTAAAATTTAATAATCTCAGTAAGTAATGATACAAAATGACCGAAGGCTTTAGTTGTTTTCGGTCGTTTGATGCTGTTATTTATCCATTCTGTTTGAATACAGAAGGCACATCCCAGCTTAAAAATGCCCACTGTGTAGGACGTCCACCTTCTGCGGCTCGTTGCGGGTTAGCCAAATACCATACTTCCAATGCGGCCAATTCTTCTAAGCTAAGCTCACCTAAGCGCCAGCTGACTTTGCTCGCAAACTCGCTAAAGTTCGCACAGCCTGCTAAGCGATTATGGCTTGGAATATAATCGAGCTTTGGGTATATCCCCTGCTGCCACAGTAAATTAATAACATAGATAGGATCAGGAAAGCTTTTTACATCTCGTCCTAACACATGGTAAATATCAGGATCAATAAACATGCCGCCAACCAAATGCGTCATATACACGCGTTGACGTGCATGGCGATTTAGCTTGTCTAACGCCTGTTGCATATCTGCCACAATGCTGGCGCGCGAAGCTACAGCAATATCGCATACGGGCACATCCGCCCAATCATCTTCCCATGACAAATGAATAGGCTGGATATTATCTAATTGTCGTTCACGCGCATTGTCTTGCAGTACATCCAACATGCCTTGGCTGTAATCTAAGGCATATACTTGGGTTAGTTTCTCTGCCGCCGGCAAAGCGATAGTGCCAGGGCCGCAGCCAATATCGAGTAAACTGTGGGCATTGGTAAAATCCATTTTAGCTAGAAACGCTTGGCTATAAGCGCCGCCCACTGCACTTTTACTTATGGACTGTGCTTTAGCTCCCCAGTCACTGGCAGGCTTTTCAGGGCGTTCGCTTTGGGCAAGGTGCTCTTTATATAAGCGTGCAAAATCAATTTCTGAATACCTCATCCGTCTACCTTTGTCTGTACTTTAAAATGCGCTTTAATTTGCATGCTTGTTAAACCATAAAGCTGTGCTAAATTTTCTACAGTAAGCATATCTTGCGCCTTGCCTTGTGTTTGAATCTCACCATGATTATACAAAGCAACACGATCAGCCACTTGCAACGCATGTTCAGGTTGATGCGTACACAGCAAAATAGCCATACCCTGCGCGCGTAACTGGCAAATACTGTCTAACACTAAAATTTGGTTAGCAAAATCTAGGCTGGCAGTAGGTTCGTCCAGCACTAAGATTTTTGCATTTTGTGTTAAAGCGCGGGCAATTAGCACCAATTGCCGCTGACCACCACTAATACGCATATAACTGGCATTGGCTAACTGCTCTATACCCAGTTGGCGCAAGCACGCTAGTGCAATGTGGCGATCTTTATTGCTCGGCTGAGAAAAACGTCCAATAGCTGCATAACGCCCCATGATCACCATTTCTTCAACAGTAAAATCAAAGCTACCTATTTGCGCCTGAGGCACATAAGCGGCTAGCTGTGCTATCTGTCTTCTTGAATAGGTATTTAATGCTTTATCTAATAAATAAACCGTCCCAGAAACAGGTTTAAGCAGTCCTAATAAAGTACGAAATAACGTGGTTTTGCCGCTTCCATTGGGACCTAATAACGCAAGCACTTCGCCTTCATGCAAGGCCAAGTCAATTGCACCGCCTAAGGCTTTATGCTGATAACCCACACGCAGCTGAACGGCCTTCAATAAGCTATGGCTCATGCTTTACGCCCTCCGCAGGCTAATAACAGCATGAAAAAAGGAGCACCAACTAAGGATGTCAGTACACCTAATGGCATTTCAACCGCAAAACAAGTACGGGCAATGGTGTCTGTTAATAACAGGAAAATAGCACCTAGCAATAAAGAGGCAGGGAGTAGCCTAGAGAAGTGCGCGCCTACTAATAAGCGAGCAGCATGTGGAATTAACAACCCTACCCAACCAATAATACCTGTAAAAGAAATAGCACTGGCGGTTACCATGGTAGCGGCGATAATCAGCAAAATTCGCGTTAGTTTAAGATTTACCCCCAAGGCGGCTGCTTCATCATCGCCTAAGGCTAAGAGGTTCATGCGCCAGCGTAAAACAAACAGCACTACTAGGCCGCCAATAATTAACGGCAGACTATAAAGCAAATCAGCCAGACGCACTGAGTTTAAGCTGCCCAACAGCCAAAAAGTAATAGTGGGTAACTGCCGATCAGTATCCGCTAATACCTTTACTAAGGAAATACCTGCGCCAAATAGGCTACTTAACGCCACACCTGAAAGCACCAACACCAAAACAGCATCATGTCGGCGAATCAACTGAGCCAGGCTATAGACCAAGGTAACAGCAGCTAATCCACCGAAAAGAGCAAAAAGCTGTACGTAAAATAGCGGCAGATTCGCATAAATTGCTAACACCGCCCCTAATCCAGCGCCCGTCGAAACACCTAAAATATCGGGCGACACTAAGGGATTGCGAAACATGCCTTGATAAGCAGCGCCGGCCACCGCCAAAGAAGCGCCCACTAACAGTGCGGCAAAAATGCGAGGAAAGCGTACTTGCCATAAAACTAATTGGTTGGCGCTATCGGCTGTAGGCGACAATAGTGCTTGGCTAATATCGTTTAAACTCAGTGGATATTTACCCGCCAAAGTCGCCACAATGAATAAGCCAAGTAAGATGGCGCACAAACAGCCATAAATTAAATAGGTTCTCATGTTCCCCACAGATTATACCTGCAAGCTAAGGGCGGTTTTTCCATCAAGCTTAACTCCGTAAAAAAGCTGATAAAAATCAGAAACTTGCTGTTCAAGCTCAGTTGTATGCTGTGGCTGAGAAAGCTGATGCATCAACCAGTTTATGCCCAGTAAACGATTTAAGCTGGGTGGACTATCTAACCAACCAAAAGGCAAGCGCGGCGCACAATAGATTTGCCCTGCTTGAACTGCGTTAAGTTGCTGCCATAATGGATCTGTTTTGGCATGCTGCACAAACGCCAGTTCTTCGGTAAAAATGTAATCTGGCTGCCATACCAATAATTGTTCTAAGGATACTCTAACCAAACCTTTATTTGCTTGCTTGCCCACCACATTCTGTAAACCTAATAACTCATAGGTTTCAGTATGAATAGAAGCTTCTACGGCTGTTTCTAAACCATGCTCTAAACGCGCATGATAAAAGCGTACAGGTTGCGCCTGTCGAGCTTTAAACTGTTGAGCTTTTTGTAAAATTCCTTGCGCATACTGAGCCAACTGCTCTGCTCTTGTTTCAACACCCAATAAACGCCCTGCCTGCCGTAGTTGCTCAGGTGTTTGTGCGAGATTCCCCGCAATTTGTAATGTTGGAATCCCCGTTTGACTGGCGATGTTTTGTGCTGCAGAGCGATGCGTTTGGTTAGCATTGCCCACATCCACAATCACATCAGGTTGCAGCACCATTAATTGCTCTAATGACAAAGTACTACCGCGGCCTGCTAAACGCCCAATAGCAGGTAACTGAGCATAATTTGGATGCAGATATTGACGTGTATTAGCGGATAAATCAGTTGGAAAGCCAAGCAGCTTTTCAGGGGCTAAAGCGTACAAGAACACCATAGCTGGTGCTCCTGCAGCAAACACCCTGTGTATCTTATTAGCAGCAGGTAAGCGCCCATTTTGCGCAATTAAATCTTCAGCCAAAGCCGTTAACACAGCGTTTGGCAACAATAAACCAGCGGCTAATAACTGGCTAAACAGACGCCTTTGCATGTTATTCCTTGAGTTTATCAACCCAATGTTTAATCGCATGAAAATCAAGAGGCAAGGTGTAGGCCAGATCTTGTGCAAAATGTAGCCACGCCGAAAGATAGCGCTCATTAATGAGTGTGAGCACAGGAATGCCATCGCTAATTAACTGGCCAAACTCCTGGGAAAAACCTTCGCCCTCTGCTTCGGCTGAACCAAATCTATTAATAATGACTAGATCAGGCTTTTCACGGACAGCTCGGCGTAACACTTCACTGGCCTGCGCCAGCCCGCCAAGATCTAAAACACAGGACGTAGATTCACTACCTAAACATTGAGAAATTCTAAAAATCTGCTGCGTATAAATATCACGCAGCAGCATGGGTAATTTACCTAGCGGGTCTTTCCCTCGTTCTGTAACAAGGCCGCGAACCCGCCAGTTTTTACTACGACAATATTTAATGACTTGCTGAATAGTTTCATCGCCTTCGCCATTACCCGCATGCACGACAGCGGCTAGTGGTAGAACCATGAACTCTCCTTAAAATGTATAGTTAGCCCCCGCAAACCATGTTCTGCTTGGTTGAGGATAACCATCTGCATAGGCGTAATTTTTATTCGTTAAATTACGCACGCCTGCTTCAAGGCTAAGCTCATCTAAAACATTCCATGTGCTTTTCAAACCAAAAGTAGTGAAGCCAGAAAGGGTTGTATAGGTATCTGACTGTCCTTTGTTTTGCCGTTGTGCAATACGACGGCCCGCCTCGACTTCCACTGTGGCTTGCAATGCAACCTTTTCTATCGGCCTCCACGTAGCATGGGTGAATAGCTTATGACGCAGAGTATCTGTTAATTTGATAGATCTATCGGTTAAATTTACACGATTTAGATAGGTATAAGCAGCTCCTAACTGCCAATTATCAGCAATACTTTGATCTAAGCTGATTTCTAAGCCTCTATGGCGCGCTTTTCCTGTATTTTGTAGCTGCTCTCTATCGCGATAAGGCATAAATTGCATTTCATTACGCACATGACTATAGAAAACACTCGCTTGCATATAACCGCCAGTCCAGACATTTCCTCTCACACCAAGTTCCGCATGACGTGCTGCTTCAGGTTTTAAATTAGGATTAGCATAGGCTTTTCCCATACGCGCAGAAAAACGGTCTTTCAAGGTTGGCATACGTGTTTTCTTGGCCACACTCATAAATAGCTCAATCTCTTCACTAAGGTCATGCATTACTTCTAGCAAGCCATAAGTAGAACGCGTTGTATCCTTTGTAAGATTAGGGTAATCCGTTGAAAACGCTTTACGTGCCGAGCGCTCTTCATGGCTTAAACTAATACGCATACGCCATGTTGGCGCTAATCTAATTAGATCTTCAATTGCTACTGCTCGAGTGACATCACGGAAATCTTTGGTGGATTTAGCATCAGCTGATTGATGGCGATCATCTTTATAATGCACTGCAATATGTAATTCATGATTATTAATTGAGGTATTAATCCACTCTAGCGCTGCGCCATAGGTTTTATCTTGGTAAGGGCTATTCTCATAACTCGCAAAAATCGCGTCGTCATACATGCGTAAAGTATTTTTATAATCATCGCGATACACCCGCGTTTTTATCGTATTTTGCTCATTCAACTGCGTTGAGCTTAAAAAATAGATACTTTCTTTATCCCATTGCGGCCAACGCCAAAAGCGCACCTGTTCATTTTTATTTTTCCCTGTGTACGCAGGCTGATTTTTATCGCCCTCTTGCTTGGAATAACCCATTACATATTCATCGGTATCGTTAGGCGTTAAGCCTAATTTAAACGAGCCTTTTTTGTCGCGATAATCTGCATTCTTTCGATAATTGCCTGTATCTGTTGGTTTATTTTTATAATCATGAAAGCCGCTTGGTAGCTTAAATTCACCTGACTCCAAATAAGAAACTCCCGCCTACAGTGTTGCGGTTAAAGCGTTCTAATTCCTGCGCATCAATCACTTGCTCTGTGGTTTTAGCTTTTTCAGCAGGTGCTTCAACAACTACCTTGCCTAAATTAAATACTGGACCTTGTGCAAAAGCACTGGTAGCTAACAGTGCAAAAAAAGGCGCTGCATATAACGCATACTAAACAGCAGATCTTAATTTTGAGTAAGCAGACATAAATTTCTCGTTATGTTTATTTAGATATAACGAAATATCTTAGCAAACAATAAATTATGCGTTAGGTGATATTTATCAGTGCCAGATGATTTTTACCTTTTAAAATCAGCCTATGAATACATTAAGCATCCGCTGCATTGAGCGGACACCTGAACGCCAAAATTTTATGCTGTTTATTGATGAGCAATCTCTCGATAGCCTGCTTAACATTGACCATTGTGAAGACATGCGGTTTTCGAATTTTGATCTGGATATTTTTCCTGTTGATAAACAACGCTTCCCTGACTACAACCACAAAGCCGTCATCATCAACACAATCGCCCAATTTTTAGGGCAAGCACCCATTTTTACTCAGTTTGGCAGTAACCGCTTGGTGATTTATCGCTGCCATTGTGGTAGCGATTATTGCGGTGTTATTTCGTGCGATTTACTGATTACACAAGACAGCATAACTTGGGCAAACATCCGCTATGAAGACGGCTCAGACTCAGACGACGCTGCCGATCTGGACGAAATAGACGTAACCCCCATCCCCCAATTAGTATTTGCTAAAACGCAATATGAACAAGCCTTTGCAAACTACTTTCAGCAGCATGTTTCAATGCTGTGATATGGGTAAAAAATCTAATAAATAGGCCTCTTCTACGACTAAAAAATCAGCTTCGTCAAGGTTGCAGGCAAAGGCTTCAAAAATAGCATTAAGTACCTGTACTACTGTGGCTTGGTCCATTCTTGGCGTTGTTAGCAGCAAATAAAAGGCTTGTGCAATGGCATTTAGGCTGTAGGAATACTCGTAACGTCCTACATTGATGTCTTGCAAAACAGCAGTATCTATTGTTGCTAAGTTCAATTTATGCTGAGGTTCAAGATAGACAAAGTATTCTTCTACGCCATCAAGCACGGCAAAGGGAAAACGGTCTTGATAACGCAGGGCATAACACAGCAATGGTACTCGCCATGCTTCAAAATCATCATTTTGTTGATCAATATAAGCGCCTAACGCTGTTCGCGCTAAGCGGTTTTCCCACATCATGCTGTTTTACCTCTGAGTTAAACAACCTAGGCTAATAAAAAAACCTCAGTATGAACTGAGGCTTATATCATTCAAGAGCTAGTTTAATTGAAGCAGCATTGTTTCAGGCTGTTCTAAGTAACTGCGCCATAGGTTATTAAAACGTGCGATAGTGCCGCCATCTAACACGCGATGATCGCCTGACCAGCACAGGTTCATTAGCTGTTGCTGGCGCACCTTACCTTTTTTGTTAAAGCGCGGTAGGCGTTGTAATTTGCCAAGTGCACAAATCGCCATTTCATTGCCGTTAATAATTGGGGTGGCTACTGTACCGCCCAACGCACCTATGTTCGACAACGTAATAGTGCCGCCCGTTAACTGTTCACGACTGAGTTTGCCGCTACGAGCTTGGGCAATTAATGCTGTGAGCTCTTGGGCAATGTGCAAAATACTTTTGGTTTGTACTGACTTGATATTAGGCACTAACAAACCAATAGGTGTATCCATTGCAATGCCAATATTAACATCTGCCAGATAGCTGATCTCAGTGCAGTCAGCGTTTAATTTAGCATTTAAAATCGGAAACTCTGTTATCGCTAACGCCAGCGCTTTCATAAAAAATGGCAAGAAGCTTAGTTGTATGCCTTGCTCTGCCAATGCAGGTTTTAGCTGTGCGCGAAGTTTAGCTAGCTTGTTTAAATTCAGCTCGTCAACATAGGTAAAATGCGGAATTTGATTGGCAGCCGTCATCTGTTTTGCCATTGCTGCGCGAATACCGCTGATATTTTCTACACGGTTGTGTTGCGTTGATGTAGCTGTTTCAACACAAGCTTCCGCTGGAGCATGCAATGCTTGGTGCTGAGTTAAATCTTCTTTTAATACGCGCCCGCCTTTGCCTGAACCCTGTACTTGCAATAAATCAATCTGTTGTTCGCGAGCTATACGGCGCACCGCTGGGGTGGCTAGTGCACGCTGCGGATAATCTTGTTCTTGGACTTTCTGCAAAGGTTGTTGTGAACATACTGTTTGCTCTTCTAGTTGAGGTAGAATAGCCTGCTTGGACTCCATGGTTGTCTGTGTTGTTACTGCTGTTAAACCTTCTATTTGTATTTGATACAAGGGCTTGCCCACTTTGGCAATTTCCCCTTGTTGATAATAGTGCTTGGTTAAAATGCCATTGTGCAGCGCAGGAATTTCGACTGTGACTTTGTCTGTCATTACATCAGCGATAACTTGATCTTCAAGCACAGCTTCGCCTTCTTGCACATACCAAGTGACCACTTCGCACTCAACAATGCCTTCACCAATATCTGGTAGGATAAAATCTTCGTACATGGCCATCTCCTTAATAATTCATACAAGCGTGAATAGCCTCTAAAGTACGCCACACATCGGGCATGTACTCTGCATCTAAGGCATATGGAAATGGTGTATCCCAACCTGTAACACGTGTAATAGGCGCTTCCAAATATAAAAAACAGACCTCTTGTAAACTCGCTGCTAACTCAGCCCCAAAACCACCCGTACGTGCCGCTTCATGATTGATGACCATGCGCCCTGTTTTTTTCAAGGACTGTGCTAATAAGTCTCTATCCCACGGAATAAGGCTACGTAAATCAATAACTTCGCAGGAAATGCCTTGCGCTTGTGCTTTATCCGCTGCTTCAACAATAGTAGCGACCTGTGCGCCCCAAGCAACTAAGCTAATATCTGTGCCTTCGCGCACTATTTCAGCCTTGCCCAGCTCAATTTGATAGTCATCTTCTGGTACTTCACATACAGCAGCGCGATAGAGCTTTTTCGGCTCAAAAAACAACACAGGATCAGCATCTCGAATAGAGGCAAGCAATAAGCCTTTGGCTTGATAAGGATCGCGAGGTACTACAATTTTTAAACCTGCCGCATGGGCAAAAAATGCTTCAGGCGATTGGCTATGGTACAAACCGCCGCTAATACCGCCGCCGTACGGTGTGCGTATAGTTAATGCGCCTACATTAAATTCATTGCCTGAACGATAACGGTACTTCGCTGTTTCATTCACAATTTGGTCGAACGCAGGAAAGATATAATCTGCAAACTGTATTTCAGCTACAGGTCTATGCCCTTGTGCCGCTAAGCCATTAGCAAAGCCTAGGATGCCTTGTTCGGTGAGGGGTGTATTAAAGCAGCGATGCTTACCATATTTTTCCTGTAAATTCTGGCTTGCACGGAAAACGCCACCGAAACTGCCGACATCTTCGCCAAAACACAGTACTTTATCGTCACTGTGCATGGCGATATCCAAAGCATTATTAATGGCTTGCAACAAACTCATTTGCGCCATTTAAATACTCCCTGCCGAATTAGGATAATGCTCTGCATACTTAGCCACATGTGCTGTTAGCTGAGCCAGTTGTTCTTGTAGATGCCATGGCATATTGGCATAAACATCTTCAAACAGCGTTTTCAATGCAGGGGCAGGTTTAACTTCGGCTACCTTCATCGCCGCTAAAACAGCCTGTTGATAATGCGCTTGTAGCGCTTGCTGCCGCTCTTCTGTTAACCAGCCTTGCGCTGTTAACCACAGGCTAAAACGCTGCATGGGATCTTTACTTTGCCATGCCTGTTCTTCATCTTTGGTACGGTACGCTGAAGGATTATCTGAGGTTGAATGTGCGCCCATACGATAAGTCATGGCTTCGATCAAAATAGGCTCGTCGTGCTCTAAAACATAAGCACGTGCAAGCTTGGTTGCCTCATAAACAGCCAGCATGTCATTGCCATCCACACGAATAGCCTTCATGCCATAGCCGGCGGCACGTGAAGCAATACCATCACCGGCAAATTGCTCATTGGTGGGTGTTGAAATGGCATAACCATTATTACGGCAAAAGAAAATCACAGGCGCTTTATGCACCGCTGCCATGTTTAAGCCAGCATGAAAGTCACCTTCTGAAGCTGCTCCTTCGCCAAAATAACAAATCACACAGTTTTGTTTGTTTTCGAGTTTTAAACCGTAAGCATAGCCTGCTGCTTGTGGAATTTGAGTCGCTAAGGGTGATGAAATAGTTACGTAGTTTAGGGCACGGCTGCCATAATGAATGGGCATTTGCCGTCCTTTGCCAAGATCATCTTGATTGGCAAACATTTGATCCATAAATTGCTCTAGACTAAAACCACGATACGCCAAAGCACCTTGTTCACGGTACTGCGCCATAATTACATCATCGCCGTCTAAAGCCGCGGCGCTACCAATAACGGCGGCTTCTTCGCCAATACAAGTCATGTAGAAACTAATACGACCTTGGCGCTGCGCTGAATTCATACGCTGATCTAAAGCCCGAGTCATTACACAGGCATCATAAATACGTTCAGCTGTAGCTTGGTCAAGTGAGATTGGTTGCGCATTGGCATAAAGCTTGCCATTGGTATCAAGCAAAGCCAAGGTAGGAATAGATTGCTCTGCTGGGTCCATAAATTGGGCGCGATGGACCAACGCGTTTCTAAGCGCCTGTAACATAGGGTGTCTCCCTTTGTTTTTGTTGTTATACCGCTTGGCTCGGGTAACAGCTCAAGCATTTATTAGTTTCAGAAGGTTCTTCTGAATAGATCTACTCACAAGCTAACTCGCTGGGTAAAGCGAGCTCATGGCTATATAGAATCAGACTCTTGATCCAGTGAAAACACCGCCAAAAGTCTATAGCCCAATTAAAGATGCGCCCTAGACAGATATCTTGCGTTACTGAATTATTTTATTAATCGCTTAATTTTGATTTTATCGTCATTTTTTATAAATATTTGACTATTTTTTGCGCTAATACTTCTAAAAACCAGGCTTCACGCAATTTTTATTCATTTATAGTTCAATCTGCTGCTTTGTTTGGATAGGCTGTGGCCACCAGAATGTCATCCAATTGGAACTGTTCTTTAATACACATAAAACAGCAAGCCACTAAACAACTAAGTAATCCTATTTTTAATGAAGGTATGAAACTGCAAAACAAGATGATGTGCCTATTTATTATGTAAACTTCGGTAGTGAACCAAACTATTTTGTTAGACTCACCCTGTCATAAACTACCGTCTCTTTTAGCCATTAACAAGGATCAGGTATGGGGCTCTCAAGCGATGTATCATTGACATTTAAAGATCACCTTTATGCGGATATCTAACAATTCAACAACGATGTCACAGCTCGTCAAATAATGGTGAAAAAAAATTCAAATCACTGGCAACCTGATGCTATAGCGGTCAATAGCCCACGTCTTTATCTACAGTATGAGGCTTGGGTAAAACCTGAAGATTTACTCGCCAACGAGCAACTGATAGAAGAAGATCAAGGTTGTTTTGATGAACCATCAGATAGTGACGGTTGGTACCAAGTGGAAGTTACTGCTGATTTAACAGCCGATAACGGAAAATACTTCACCGCTTTAGAACTGCTATTTAAAGCACAGAACCAACAAGCTAACAAATACTTAGGCGATCATATATTTCTAGAAGGTATTGAATTAGAGAAAGAAGGCGACATACCTCTTTACTATGTCGCTTGTGGTAGTTAAGCAAAACTAAAAAGGCACCCTTAGGTGCCTTTTTTTAGTACTGTCGTGCAGCTTTCTCAGCGGCTTTGTAATCTGCCAACGCTTTATTACGTTTTTCCTCGGCCTTACGACCGATAAACCAAGCAATAAAGGTAGCTAATGATACAAACAGCAAAATTAAGCTGGCAACGGCATTAATTTCAGGTTTAACGCCCAAGCGTACAGAGGAATAAATCTCCATTGGCAAGGTGCCTGATCCTGGGCCTGACACGAAGCTGGCTAAAACCAAGTCATCTAACGACATCGCAAAGGACATCATAGCGCCTGCGGCTAATGATGGCAGGATCATTGGCACTGTAATCAAGAAGAACACTTCCCAAGGGCGCGCCCCTAAATCCATTGCTGCCTCTTCCAGTGAACGATCCAACTCCCGCAAGCGCGAGGCCACAATAATCGCCACATAGGCTGTACAGAATGTGGTATGAGCAATCCAAATGGTAATCATGCCTTTTTCAGGCCCACCAATTAGCTGCTGCATTGCCACAAATAACAGCAACAACGATAGGCCCGTAATAACTTCGGGCATCACCAAAGGCGCTGTTACCATGCCACCAAAAAGCGTGCGTCCACGAAAATGCTTAATACGTGTTAGCACTAAGGCGGCCAAAGTACCTAAAGCCGTTGCTGAGATAGCCGTATAGGCAGCTATTTCTAACGAACGCCCTACTGCGCCCATCAATTGTTTATTATTTAACAAGCCAGCATACCAATGGGTAGACCAGCCTTCCCATACGGTGACCAACTTTCCTGCGTTAAATGAATAAATCACGAGGATAAACATTGGCAGGTAGATAAAAACCAAACCTAGCCACAGCATAAAGTTAGAGAAATTAAAGCGACGCATTAGGCTTTACCCTCCATTTCTTTAGCTTGATGACGGTTAAATAGAATAATAGGCACAATCAGGATTGCGAGCATAACCACTGCTAGTGCCGAAGCCACTGGCCAATCGCGGTTATTAAAGAACTCTTGCCAGAGCACTTTACCTATCATCAAAGTATCAGAGCCACCTAATAAGTCAGGGATGACAAACTCACCAACTACAGGAATAAAGACCAACATGCAGCCAGTGATAATGCCACCTTTTGACAAAGGAATTGTGATTAGCCAAAAACGCTTCATCACGCCTGCGCCTAAATCGGCAGCCGCTTCAAGCAGGCTTTGGTCATGTTTTGCAAGGTTGGCATATAGCGGCAGCACCATAAAAGGTAAATAGGCATAAACCACACCAATATAGACTGCGGTATTGGTATTCATAATGGTCAACGGCTCACTAATTAAGCCAATGCCCATTAGGACTGAATTGAGTAAACCTTCTTTGCTTAAAATACCCATCCATGCGTAAACCCGAATCAGCAAAGCTGTCCAGGTTGGCATCATAATCAATAACAGCAAAATAGGTTGATTGGAGGGTTTAGCACGTGCAATCGCATACGCCATAGGATAGCCAATCAACAAGCACAACAAGGTGCTAAAAAAAGCTACCTTAAGCGAGCCTAGATAGGATAACCAGTAAAGATCATCCTCACCTAATAGCGTGTAGTTAGCAAAGTTTAGCAGTATGGTTAACTTATCTTCTGCCCAGTCAAACACATCTGTATAGGGTGGAATGCTAACTTCAGCTTCGGCAAAACTAATTTTTAAAACAATGACAAAAGGCAGCAAAAAGAACAGCAGCATCCAAAAAAATGGAATGCTGATGACAATATGCCGCCCACCTAGAGGAAAACGCCATTTTGCATTGCGCTTAATCATGCTGGGAATACCACGCCGCTGTCATCTACCCAATGTACGTAAACTTGATCGTCCCATGTTGGGCGCTTCACGTTACGCTCCGAGTTTGCCATAAAGGCCTGCACCACTTTGCCAGAAGGTAGCTCAACGTAATACACCGAATGTCCACCAAGATAGGCAATATCCTGCACAGTGGCGCGCGACCAGTTAAAATCCGCATGCTCCAACTCTTCTGGAAATTCAGCACTAATCAGAAGCTTTTCAGGGCGCAAGGCAAAGGTAACATGCTTATTTTCAGCCGGCATAGTCACACCACGCCCAATATAGATAGGCTTATCTAAGTCTGGGCAAGCTAAGATGACATGGTCGACTTCGTCTTCCATGATTTCTGCGTCAAATAGATTTACGTTGCCAATAAACTCACATACAAAGCGGTTAGCTGGCGTTTCGTAAATATCCATCGGTGAGCCTACTTGCTCAATAATGCCCTGACTCATAATGGCAATACGCTCTGCCATGGTCATGGATTCTTCTTGGTCGTGGGTCACCATAACGCAGGTTACCCCCACCCGCTCAATAATCTCTACCAACTCCAGCTGCATTTGCGAGCGCAGTTTTTTATCTAATGCGCCCATCGGCTCGTCAAGCAGCAATAGTTTGGGGCGTTTAGCTAAAGAACGGGCTAATGCAACACGCTGACGTTGCCCACCTGATAGCTGATGCGGTTTGCGCTTGGCATATTGTGTCATATGCACAAGACGCAGCATTTCATCCACACGCTCGGCAATTTCTGGGCGAGGTAAGCGGTCCTGCTTTAAACCAAAAGCAATATTTTGCTCTACTGTCATATGCGGAAATAACGCATAAGACTGGAACATCATATTAATAGGACGTTGGTGCGGCGGCATATGAGTAATATCCTCACCATCCAGCCAAATACGCCCTTCTGTCGGTGTTTCAAAGCCTGCCAACATGCGTAGTAAGGTGGATTTGCCCGAACCTGAACCACCTAGCAGGGCGAAAATTTCCCCTTTGTTGATTTTCACAGAGACATCATCAACCGCTAGGGTATCGCCAAACTGCTTACTCACACGGTCGATTTTTACCAACACGTCTTTGGGCTTTTGCATATTTGCTAGGGCTTTCTTATAAGCTCCAGATGCTACTGCCATGAGCTACTCCTACAATAAGAGTGGCCCTGCTTAAATAAAAGCAGGGCGGGATAATCAATTATTTGCCAGTTTTAAAGCGAATCCACTGGCGAGTTTTAATACGTTGCACTTTGGCGGGTAACTGCTTAGAAATAAACATTTTATCCAGTACTGCTTGTGGAGGATAAACGGCTTCATCTTCTAATACCTCTGCATCCATGTATTGCGCCGCTTGTGTATTGGGATTGGCATATCCAACAAATTCACTTACGCCAGCAATCACTTTTGGATCCAGTATATAGTTTATATAAGCATGTGCTTCTTTCACATTTTTTGCATCTGCTGGCACGGCTAGCATGTCAAACCAAAGGTTACCGCCTTCTTTAGGAATAACGTAAGCAATATTGACGCCTTTGCCTGCTTCTTCTGCACGATCCCTGGCTTGTAGTACGTCACCAGAGAAACCAGCCGCCACACAAATATTGCCGTTAGCCAGATCAGATACGAAACGCGATGAATGGAAGTAGGTTACATAAGGTCTTACTGCCATCATTTTATCGACTGCTTTTTCGTAATCTTCTGCTTTAGTGCTATTAGGATCTAGGCCCATATAATTGAGCATTGCTGGCAACATTTCGTCTGCTGCATCTAAAAAAGACACGCCACAAGTTGACAGCTTTTCCATATTTTCCGGTTCAAAGAGCACTGCCCAAGAATCGATAGTATCTACGCCAAGTACTTCTTTAACTTTATCCACATTGTAACCAATGCCATTAGTACCCCATAAATAAGGTACTGCGTATTGATTATTTGGATCATTAGTGGCGACTTGCTGCATCAGCTTTGGATCTAAATACTTCCAATTGGGAAGCAGTGAACGATCTAACTTTTGAAAAACGCCTGCTTTAATCTGCTGTCCCAGAAAGTGATCTGAAGGTCCAACCACATCATAGCCTGAACGTCCTGCGAGCAATTTGCCTTCTAACGCTTCGTTTGAATCAAACACATCATAAACCACTTTAATCTGTGTTTTCTTACGAAAGTCATCTAGTGCTTGCTTGGTTATATAGTCTGACCAGTTATACACATGCACCGCCCCTTTGGCTTGGGATACGGCAGGTAACAAAGTCAGCCCCACAACTGCGCTAAGTGCAACGCGATACATCAATTTTTGCAATCAAGTGTCCTCTCTTCTTCGGTTTAACGAATTTCTAGTCAAATTAAACACAAAAAGCTGTTGCCCTTTTAAGAACAACAGCTTCTGTTGGGCAGTACTGGTTATTTACCAGACTTAATCTTGGTCCAGCTACGTGTCATTGCACGTTGCGTCTTAGCTGGTAGATCAGGGAATGTATAGATTTTTGCCATTACATCCGCTGGTGGATAAATGCCTGGATCATTACGAATTTCTGCTTTTAACAGATCCGTAGATACCGCATTACCATTTGGGAACTGCAAGTAATTTGTTAAATCAGCCATTACCTGAGGTTGTAACAAATAATTGATGAACTCATGTGCTTCATCAACATTTTTAGCATCGGCTGGAATACCGATCATATCAAAGAATCCAGCAGCACCCTCTTTTGGAATCGCATAACTAAGTGTTACACCACCCTTAGCTTCTGCTGCGCGTGATTTACTTTGATAAAGATCACCTGAGTAGCCTACAGCTAAACAGATATTACCGTTTGCTAAGTCAGAGATGTAACGTGATGAATGGAAATACGCCACATAAGGGCGAATTTTCAAAAATAACTCTTCAGCTTGTTTTAAATGCGCTGGATCTTGGCTATCCGCTGGTAAGCCTAAATAGTGCAACGCAGCAGGCAACATTTCTGTAGGCGAGTCAAGGAATACCACGCCACAGCCCTTTAATTTGCTGATATTTTCAGGGTTAAACACGATATCCCAGGTATCAACAGGTGCATTGCCACCAAAAGCAGCGTTTACTTTATCAACGTTGTAACCCAAACCAATAGTACCCCACATGTAGGGAATACCGTACTGGTTACCAGGATCGTTAACTTCTAATGCCTTGAGTAAGTCTTTATTAAGGTTGTCCCAACCCTTAATTTTGCTCTTATCAAGCTTTTGATAAACGCCAGCTTTAATTTGTTTGGCAAAAAATGGATTAGACGGGCCAACGATATCGTAGCCAGAACCACCTGTTAGTAATTTAGCCTCTAATGTTTCGTTACTGTCGTAAACATCATAGGTGACCTTGATACCTGTTTGCTTCTCGAAATTAGCAATGGTGTCAGGTGCGGCGTAGTCTGACCATTGGTAGACGTGTAATACGCGCTCTTGTGCCTGCACCACCGCTGTGGCGCTTAAACCAATGGCGGCAGCAAGCAAGCTTTTCGTTAACAATTTCACGCGCACAGCTCCTTTTATGTTGTATTAAAAAAATGTAAAAAACTTTAGGCTTTTCACAGGTGCGAAGTCTGTCAATGTATGACTCTACACTCAAGCCCTAACTGCAGTTTATTTGCAGTTTTTTTACTTTTTTTGTCATATTCCTAACCTACTATAACTTTTTATAGCCTTCGGGAGCTTTTTTAGTAATTTTTAGTATCAAAAAGCCTGTATTTATTTGTCCATCGTGCTACAAATGTGCGCGCATTTTACCTATAAATGCTTTTATCCATTCCTAGTCCAAAATAACATCGATAGGAGCTTTGCTAATGTCTCGTTTAGTAACTGTTGCTGCTACCCAAATGGCATGCACTTGGGATCAACAAGCCAATATTAAAAACGCAGAAAAGCTTGTTCGTGAAGCAGCTGCTAAAGGCGCCAATATAATTTTATTGCAAGAATTATTTGAAACGCCTTATTTTTGTCAAAAGCAAAATCCTGACTATCAGATGCTGGCCACTACTGTCGATGCAAATCCAGCTATTGCCCATTTTAAAAACATTGCAAAAGAGTTGAATGTTGTTCTGCCCATTAGCTTTTTTGAGCTTGCAGGCCGTGCTCGCTTTAACAGCATTGTGGTGATTGACGCTGATGGCAGTGTTTTAGGCTTATATCGCAAAAGTCATATCCCAGATGGACCAGGTTATAGCGAAAAATACTATTTTAACCCTGGCGATACAGGCTTTAAGGTTTGGAATACAGCCTTTGGTAAAATTGGAGTAGGCATTTGCTGGGATCAATGGTTCCCAGAGTGCGCTCGCGCTATGGCATTACAAGGGGCTGAAATCCTCTTCTACCCTACGGCTATTGGTACAGAACCGCACGATCATACGATTAACTCACGTGAACATTGGCAGCGTGTGCAGCAAGGCCATGCTGGTGCAAACGTTATGCCGCTTATTGCTTCTAACCGCGTAGGGCTTGAGCAACAAGAAGACAGCAGCATCACCTTTTATGGTGCTTCTTTTATTGCTGACCAGTTTGGCGCCAAAGTACAAGAGCTAAACCAAACTGAAACTGGCGTTATCACGCATACCTTTGATTTAGATGAGCTAGAAAAAATTCGCACCAACTGGGGTGTGTTCCGCGACCGCCGAACCAACCTATACAGCGGCCTAAAAACACTTGATGGCGAGTTAGAGGCTTAATAGGCATGACTGTATTAACAAGTACGCCACGCAAAGATGGCTTTTTTATGCCAGCAGAGTGGACACCACATCAGCAAATCTGGATGGCTTGGCCTGAGCGTCCAGATAATTGGCGTTTAGGTGGCAAGCCAGCGCAGGCCGCTTTTGCTTTAGTCGCTAAAACCATTGCTGAAACAACGCCTGTAACTGTTTTAGTTTCAGCCCAACAATACAGTAACGCCTGTATCCAACTAAGCGCTAGCAATATTCGTGTCATAGAAACAACAACTAACGATGCTTGGTTACGCGATACAGGGCCTACCTTTGTAACTAATAAAGCTGGGGAAGTACGTGGTGTTGACTGGGCCTTCAATGCATGGGGCGGTCTTGAAGGTGGACTCTACTTTCCATGGGATCAAGACGACTTGGTTGCCTCAAAAATACTCAACAATGAGCGTTTAGCGGGTTATCGAACAGATGATTTTGTATTAGAGGGTGGCGCCATTCATGTCGATGGTGAAGGTACTTTAATTACTACAGAAGAGTGTTTACTCAATCACAACCGCAATCCTCACCTAACTAAAGAACAAATTGAAAACCAGCTACGTGAATATTTATCTGTAGATAAAATTATTTGGTTAAAAGAAGGTCTGTATAAGGACGAAACAAATGGGCATGTGGATAACTTTTGCTGTTTTGTAAAGCCGGCCGAGGTTGTTTTAGCTTGGACGGATGATGAAACAGATCCGAACTACCAGCGCTGTCGTGATGCTGAGCAAGTTTTAATCAATACAACAGACGCGCAAGGTAGAAGCATCACTGTGCATCGGTTACCCTTACCGCAGGCTATTTATGCAAGCGAAGAGGAATGCAGTGGCGTAGACAAAGCCTTTGCAACTCAACCTCGTAACCCAAGTATTCGTCTAGCAGGATCCTATATTAATTTTTTGATAACAAATGGGGCTATTATAATGCCTACATTTAATGATCCAGCTGATCATTTAGCCGCTGCTAAGTTACAAATACTATTTCCGAACCATGCCATTAAAACAGTGCCTGGCCGGGAAATATTACTCGGCGGCGGGAATATACACTGCATTACTCAACAACAGCCAATGAGTGCAGTTTAACCGTGCTTCACCTTAAGGAGATAATGATGAAGAAACTATTAACCGGCAGCTTAGCTGCTCTTGTCATGGCTACTAGCTTTAATGCTGTTGCCCTAGAAGTAGAAGATCAAGTGTATTTCCGTAAAGCCGCTTATGGTTTTATGGCATGGAACACTGGCAAAATCAAAGCGATGCTTGATGGCGAAGCTCAGTGGGACATTAAACAAGTACAAGCAGCGGCCAATGCTATTGCTGGTGTAGCTAACTCAGGTATGGGCGCACTTTATGGCGCTGGCTCTGATAACAGCCAATTCAAAAATACACGCTTAAAACCAGATTTCTTCCAAAACCCTGAAAAGGCAATGGAAGCAGGCATGCAGCTAAATACAGCGGCTAATGAGCTGGCGAAAGTGGCTCAAACTGATGATAAAGCAGCCATTGCAAAAGCCTTTGGTGCTGTTGGCGCTAGTTGCAAAAACTGTCACGATCAGTTCCGTGCTAAATAAGCTTTAGCTCAATAATAAAAAACCGAGGTAGCAACCTCGGTTTTTTATTGGATTAAAAGTTAAATGCGGGAGCTGGCGGCGGTGGTGGTGGCGTATACCAATAACCTGACACCAAGTAGACCACTGCACCAGCAAAAACTAATGAAATAATAAAAGCTATAATTCCACCACCTTTTGCTGCTGTTTGAGCGGGGTTGGTTTGCTTGGTTTTACCCGTAATCATTGGTGTTACTAAATTGTTCTTTTTAAACAAAAAATACCCAATAATTGCCAACAGATGCAAACTAACTAGCCCTACAATTACCCATAAGCCTAAACGGTGCAGACTCGTAATATCATCGCTTAGATTACGATCAATTAAAAAAACCAATGGTCCTTTGATAGCGCCAAACTCTTGGCTCAATAGTCCACTAACCGCTTGCCAAGCAGTAAAACCTAATAAGCCAAACACAGATAACACGCCTAGCGGGTTATGTCCTAAACCATGCCATTGGCCTTTTAAATAACTAGGAATACTAAATAGTGACTTTAGGATAGTACTTAGTCGAGCATAGGTTGAACCACAGAAAAACCAAGCTAAACGAAAGGCTAATAAACCAATCACCACCAACCCAGCATTCAAATGAATGCTCATCCAACTACCACCTTTTACTCCTGTAATTACTGCTGTACTCACTGCCACAACTAACAGCCAATGAAACAGACGTAATGGTAAATCCCATACGCGTAGTTTCGTCATTATCACATCCTCATTTATTCAGTAATATCCAAATCCAACGACAGATCTGTATTACCATCAAGCATCTTCATTTCTTTATTCTTAGCACGTTCTGCTTGTAGTTTAATCATTAAACGCAAATCGTTTGGTGAATCAGCATAAGCTAATGCATCTTGATAAGAGATTTGGTCTTGCACATAAAGCCTAAACAGTGCTTGGTCAAAGGTTTGCATGCCCAGCTCTGTTGAGCGCGTCATAATCGCCTTAATTTCGCTGACTTCGCCTTTACGAATTAAGTCCGCTACCAATGGTGTATTAAGCAAGACCTCTACTACAGCACGACGCCCTTTACCATCTTTGGTAGGAACAAGCTGCTGAGCAACAATAGCTTTTAAGTTGAGTGATAAATCCATCCAAACTTGTTGGTGCCGCTCTGGCGGGAAAAAGTGGATAATACGATCTAACGCTTGGTTCGCGTTGTTAGCATGCAAGGTTGCTAAACACAGGTGTCCTGTTTCAGCAAAGGCTACAGCATAGTCCATAGTATCTTTACTACGCACCTCACCAATCATAATCACATCGGGAGCCTGACGTAATGTATTTTTCAGCGCAACCTCATAAGACTCAGTATCAATACCTACTTCGCGCTGAGTCACAATACATCTGTTATGACGATGTAAGAACTCGATAGGGTCTTCAATAGAAATAATATGTCCTGCTGAGAAGCTATTACGATGGCCTATCATAGCCGCCAAGGAGGTTGACTTACCCGTACCCGTTGCACCAACGAACAACACCAAGCCACGCTTGGTCATGGATAACTCTTTAATAACCTCAGGTAATTGTAGCTCATCTACGGTAGGGATAGTGGTTTCAATACGACGAATCACCATTGCGGCTAAGTTACGTTGATACAACGCACTTACCCGAAAACGACCAATACCGCGAGCACTCAACGCAAAGTTACACTCGTGGCGATCCGTAAACTCTTGACGCTGACTTTGGTTCATACAACCAAATACCATTTCACGAGTTACTTCTGGCGATAAGGCAACACTCCCTAGTTGCTCTAACACACCATTGACTTTAATCGAAGGAGGAAAGCCAGCGGTAATAAATAAATCCGAGCCACCTTGATCTACTAATAATTTTAAAAGGGTATCTAGTTGCATGAGGAATAGGACTCTTAAATACTATCAGGACTTTTCGCCAACGCTTTGGCTTGCTCAGCTGTAATAATACCTTTAGTTAGCAAGGACTTCAGTGCACTATCCAATGTTTGCATGCCAAGCGAACCGCCAGTTTGAATTGCTGAGTACATCTGTGCCACTTTATCTTCCCGGATTAGGTTACGAATAGCTGGCGTACCTAGCATAATTTCATGAGCAGCAACACGCCCGCCGCCAATTCGCTTAATTAAGGTTTGTGATATAACAGCTTGTAAGGATTCTGACAACATTGAACGGACCATAGATTTCTCTTCAGCAGGGAATACGTCAACAATACGGTCAATTGTTTTAGCGGCGCTGGTGGTGTGCAAGGTGCCAAATACTAAGTGGCCTGTTTCTGCAGCAGTTAGCGCTAGACGGATAGTTTCTAAGTCACGCAACTCACCCACAAGAATAATATCTGGGTCTTCACGCAGCGCACTACGTAATGCCTCATTAAAGCCCATGGTGTCACGATGAACTTCACGCTGGTTAATTAGGCACTTTTTCGACTCATGAACGAATTCAATAGGGTCTTCAATAGTGAGAATATGGCTATAATAAGTACGATTAATATAGTCCATCATTGCAGCCAGTGTGGTAGATTTACCCGAACCGGTAGGCCCTGTTACTAACACTAAACCACGGGGTACGTCAGAAACTTTACGGAAAACTTCGCCCATACCTAAATCTTCCATCGTTAGTACTTTTGATGGAATAGTACGAAATACAGCGCCAGCTCCGCGGTTTTGATTAAAGGCGTTAACCCGGAAGCGAGCCATGCCAGGCACTTCAAACGAAAAGTCAGTTTCCCAAAATTCTTCAAAGTCTTTGCGTTGACGATCATTCATAATGTCGTAAATTAACGCATGAACTTCTTTATGCTCTAGTGGAGGTAAATTGATGCGACGCATATCACCATCAATACGAATTAAAGGTGGCATGCCAGCGGACAAGTGCAAGTCTGACGCACCTTGCGTAGCACTAAATGCCAATAGTTCGGTAATATCCATAGAGTCCCCAAATTGTTTAAAGCAGGTAGAATGCTACCAACATCAGCCTAACGAGGCTTTAACTATACAATGTCAATAGCAGAAAATATTACTAAAGTCAGAAAACAGATTCGTGAGGCAGCTCAAGCATTCTCACGAGAGCCAGCTCAAATTCATTTATTAGCAGTCAGCAAAACTAAACCTGCTAGCGCTATTCGTGAAGCCTACGCCTGTCAAATTACTGATTTTGGCGAAAATTACTTACAAGAAGCATTAACTAAACAGCAAGAGTTGAATGATCTTAAACTAACTTGGCATTTTATAGGACCGATCCAGTCAAATAAAACCAAACTTGTCGCAGAAAATTTTACTTGGGTGCATTCTGTTGATCGTTTAAAGATAGCTGAACGTTTAAGTAATCAGCGCCCTGAATACTTACCAGACTTGAATATTTGTCTGCAAGTTAATATATCTAATGAAGATAGCAAATCAGGGTGCGCTCCTGAGCAACTTGTAGAATTAGCTCGCCAAGTGAGTCAGCTACCTAAATTAAAGCTACGTGGTTTAATGGCTATTCCGGCACCTTGCGATGATTATGCTGAGCAGCAACAGAATTTTGCCCAAGTCCGTCAACTCTTGGAGCAAATCATCATTGAATTAAATTTGCCTTTAGATACATTATCCATGGGTATGACCCACGACTTACAAGCTGCTGTCGCCCAAGGTAGTACTTGGTTACGCATTGGTACAGCAATATTTGGCGAACGCCAATACAATAACTAGTTTTGTTGGTATTTATGAATGATTTAAAGATTGCCTTTATTGGCGGCGGAAATATGGCAGCCAGCCTTATTGGTGGATTACTGCAACAAGGCCTAAATGCCCAGCAAATTACTGCATGCGATATTAATCTTGCGCAACGTGAAGCACTAACGTCACAATTTGCTATAGCCACTTATGAAACGGCAGCTGAAGCTGTTGCACAAGCTAACATTGTTGTTTTAGCAGTTAAACCTCAAGTGCTTAAGCCAGTTTGTATGGCAATTAAGAAAGATATTCCAAGCACAGCTTTGATTGTTTCCATTGCAGCTGGTATTAATATTGCTAGCTTAGAAAACTGGTTAGGTAAACGCGCCATTGTACGTTGTATGCCGAACACTCCAGCCTTGTTAAAGCAAGGCGTGAGTGGTTTATATGCCAATACGCTCACCTCTAACACCGAGAAGGCTCAGGCTGAACAACTATTAAGCGCTGTAGGCATTGCACTTTGGTTAGATAACGAAGCACAGATTGACGCCGTTACGGCTGTTTCGGGCAGTGGTCCTGCTTACTTCTTCTTGTTAGCGCAAGCAATGTCACAAGCCGGTGTAAAGCTAGGATTAAGTGCTGAAACGGCACACAAGCTAGCTAATCAAACCGCTTTAGGAGCTGCGCGTATGCTATGTGAAAGCGAAGTCGATAGTGCTGAGTTGCGTCGTCGCGTTACTTCACCTAATGGCACAACAGAAGCCGCTATTAATACTTTTTTAACGGGCGGCTTTATAGAATTAACCGAAAAAGCACTTACTGCAGCCTCTGACCGCTCGGCAGAACTGGCTCAACAGCTTGGAGACTAGAATCAATCATGGGTGATGTACTTTTTTACACCTTACAAACATTTGCACCATTATATTTAATGATTGTGCTTTTACGCTTTATGTTGCAAATGGTTAGAGCAGATTTCTACAACCCTATTTCACAGTTTGTAGTTAAAGCAACTCACCCTCTTTTAGCACCTTTACGCCGTATTATCCCTGGCTTTCGTGGGCTAGATATCGCTTGTCTTGTACTCGCGTTTTTTGTGATGTTTGTAACCTTATTATTAGCATTATCTCTTGTTGGCTTAGGCGATCAAATTGCTAATTTAATTCCCAACTTAATAGCATGGACCTTATTAGGCACTGCTACTATGTTTTTGAATATACTGTTTTATGCCTTAATTGCTAGCGTCATTATTTCTTGGGTTGCACGAGGTAGCCGCCATCCATTCGTAATACTGATAAACCAATTAATAGAGCCGTTGCTTCTACCTATTCGTCGGTTGCTACCTGATTTAGGTGGCCTCGATATTTCACCTATTTTTGCCTTCTTTGCTATCAATATACTGCAGCGTTTTGTCATTTTTCCTATTGCCAATATGACTGTAGGTGAGGCACCGCAAGCCGTAATTAGTGTAGTTCAAGCCTTTGTGATTTAACTATGCACTTTTACTGGGATGGCAAGGATCTAATTCTTTCTTGTCATATCCAACCTGGAGCTAAGAAAACTGAGTTTGCTGGGCTACATGGTGAGCGCTTAAAAATTCGCTTAAAAGCACCGCCCGTTGATGGCAAAGCAAATACTGAGCTTGTAACCTTTATTAGCCGAACTTTTGGAGTTAATAAAGCAGCTGTTATTCTGGAAAGTGGTGCACTGAGCAGGCAAAAACGTCTGCGTATTGAAAACCCACAACATTTACCGCCAGATTCTCTAGTTCAAGCATAAGCTAAGTAGAAATAGCACTAGCGCTTCTTTATAAAATCATGCGTAATAGATAGCTATTAGCCAAATACCTGTGCTTTTAATGTAGGTTAAGCAACTGTTTAATCTAGCCTGCACCACTTACTTAAAGAGAGAGTTGTCGTGCCGTCCGTGTTTCCTGAAGATTCTGTTGGTTTAGTAACGCCACAAGTGGCGCATTTTAATCAAGCTTTAGAGCTCGCTTGTGGACGAATGTTGCCTAACTACCAATTGATGTATGAAACCTATGGCACGCTCAATGCTACAGCCAGCAATGCGGTACTTATTTGCCACGCGCTTTCAGGACATCATCACGCTGCTGGTTATCATACGCCTGATGAGCGCAAAGCGGGTTGGTGGGATACTTGCATTGGCCCAGGCAAAGCCATTGATACCAATAAGTTTTTTGTTGTTGCTTTAAATAATCTAGGTGGCTGTCATGGCTCTACAGGACCTAGCAGTATTAACCCAGAAACCCAACAACAGTACGGTGCAAGCTTTCCTGTTTTAACCATTGAGGACTGGGTTCATAGCCAAGCGCGCCTTGCAGACTATTTAAATATTAAACAATGGGCCGCTGTTGTCGGTGGAAGCATGGGCGGCATGCAAGCCATGCAATGGACTATTTCTTACCCCGAACGGGTACGCCACTGTATCGCCATTGCCTCTGCACCTAAGCTATCGGCACAAAATATTGCGTTTAACGAAGTCGCCCGCCAAGCCATTATGACCGACCCTGATTTCCATAATGGCGACTTTGCGCAGCACAATACCATTCCTAAACGTGGATTAATGCTAGCGCGCATGGTTGGCCATATTACCTATTTATCCGACGATGCTATGGGTGAAAAATTTGGTCGTGAACTAAAAAGTGCCCAGCTTACCTACGACTTCAACAGCATAGAATTCCAAGTTGAAAGTTATTTACGCTATCAAGGCGAACAGTTTTCATCACGTTTTGACGCTAACACCTACTTAGTAATGACCAAAGCCTTAGATTACTTTGACCCTGCCAGCCAGCATCAAGGTGATTTAGCGAAAACCTTTGCCACAGCTCAGGCCAATTTTTTTATTGCCTCTTTCACTACTGATTGGCGTTTTTCACCACAACGCTCACAAGAAATCGTCAATGCACTGATTTCTGCCAAGAAAAATGTGAGCTACATTGATATCGACGCACCCCAAGGGCATGATGCCTTTTTACTGCCTATTCCCCGCTACTTGCAAGCATTTAGCAGCTATATGAATACAATTGAGGTTTAACATGCGTGCTGACTTAGAAATTATCCAACAGTGGATTCCTCAAGGTAGCCGTGTACTCGACCTAGGTTGTGGCGACGGTGAGTTTTTAGCTTGGTTAAAAACCAACAAAGCAGTAACTGGCTTAGGCTTAGAAATTGATGCTGAAAATATCAATACCTGTCTAACTAAAGGCGTGAATGTTTTACAGCAAAACCTTGATTTAGGCTTAGGCAACTTTGACAGTGACAGCTTCGATGTCGTGGTTATGACCCAAGCACTACAGGCGGTGCACTACCCAGATAAAATATTGCAGGAAATGCTAAGGGTTGGCAAAACCTGCATCATCACCTTTCCGAACTTTGGGCACTGGCGCTGCCGTTGGTACTTAGCCACCAAAGGCAGAATGCCGGTCTCTAAATTTATGCCTTACACTTGGTACAACACACCCAATATTCACTTTTGTACCTTTAAGGATTTTGAAAGCATGTGCAGCAATGGCAACATGCAAGTACTAGATCGACTAGCGGTAGACCGTGAGCACCACAATAGCCTAGGCGCACGCTTGTTACCTAACCTATTAGGTGAAATTGGTATTTACCGTATAACTCGTCGCGGATAAAAGGAGCAACACATGCGCAAATTAATCGCTTTATGCTGTGGTTTAGTCCTAGCTTTTTCTGCTCATGCTGAACGCAAGCAGACCTTTGATGGCATCGATATTCACTATAATGTTATCAATACCACCTTTTTGCAGCCTGATATTGCCCAAAGCGTCAATATTCCACGTAGTAAACAATTAGGCATGCTATTGGTATCACCTGTAAAAAACTCAGTGGGCAAAGAGGCCAAGAAAATTACTGGCGAAGTAAAAAATCTGCTTGGCCAAGCCACTAAGCTAGATTTCAAACTGATCAAAGAAGAAAACGCACTGTACTATTTAGCCACTTTCAAAAAAGATAGCCGCGAACAACTTGTTTTCACCATTAATCTAACTTTTGATGAAGGCAAGCAAGACACTATTAAATTCACTCAAGAAGTATTTCCAGACTAATGAAAGAACTTGTTTTAGCCAGTCATAACCAAGGCAAACTAAAAGAGCTACAAGCGCTACTGGGCCAGCAGATTAACATTCGCTCTATTGGTGAGTTTACGTCAATAGAAGCAGAGGAGACTGGCCTATCTTTTATTGAAAATGCCATTTTAAAAGCCCGCTATGCCGCTAAAATCTCAGGTTTGCCAGCACTTGCTGATGATTCTGGATTAGCTGTTGATTATTTAGGCGGAGCACCTGGCATTTATTCTGCACGCTATGCTGATGGGCAAGGCGATGCGGCTAACAACGCCAAGCTCTTAAAAGCTCTCGAAGGCGTTGCAAGCAGCCAGCGTACAGCCCAATTTGTGTGTGTGCTCGCGCTAGTCCAACATGCTGATGATCCGCTACCTATTATTTGTGAAGGACTTTGGCAAGGACAGATTTTACAGGCAGCTAAAGGTGAGCATGGATTTGGTTATGACCCTCTGTTTTGGGTTCCAGAAACTCAATGCAGCAGCGCAGAGTTAACCCCTGAACAAAAGAATCAATTGAGCCATCGCGCACGCGCTATGCAACTACTTAAAAAACGCCTTGCTTTATGAGTGGACCAATTCATCTACCGCCATTAGCACTCTACATTCATATTCCGTGGTGCATTCGCAAATGTCCGTATTGTGATTTTAATTCGCATGCTGCCAGCCAAGAGCTGCCTGAGTCCGCCTATGTGCAAGCGCTATTAGCCGATCTGGCGCAGGACTTAAACTATGTACAAAAGCGTCCGCTAGGCTCGATTTTTTTTGGTGGCGGTACGCCTAGTCTCTTTTCTGCACAAGCGCTTGAGCAGATTTTACAGGCCGTGCAGCAACTCATTCCTTTTACAGACGATATTGAAATTACTTTAGAAGCCAACCCAGGTACCTTTGAACAAGAAAAATTCAAAGCGTTCCGAAAAATCGGTATTAATCGCTTATCTATTGGCATGCAAAGTTTTCAAGATGAAAAGCTGATTGCCCTTGGCCGCGTACATAATGGTGCTGAAGCTCTGCAAGCGGCAGATATGGCACGCCAAGCAGGTTTTGATAATTTCAATCTAGACTTAATGCATGGCTTACCCCAACAAAGTGTTGAAGATGCACTCTATGACTTGCAACGTGCTATCGCCCAAAAACCTACACATATTTCGTGGTACCAGCTCACCATGGAGCCCAATACCGTGTTTTGGAGTAAGCCGCCTCTCCTTCCTGAAGATGAAATACTCTGGGATATTCAAGAAGCTGGGCAAGCACTGTTAGCTGAGCATGGCTACCAGCAATATGAAATCTCGGCTTATGCACAGCCGCAAAAACAAGCTAAGCATAATCTTAATTATTGGCAGTTTGGTGATTTTCTTGGCATTGGTGCAGGCGCACACGCCAAACTGACGTTACCCAACGGACAGATTAAACGCTTATGGAAAACACGCCAGCCAAAGGACTACCTAAACGCCACGCACAGCTATTTAGCTGGAGAAAGCTGGCTAAGCCCTCAAGAACTGCCCTTTGAGTTTTTAATGAATGCTTTACGTTTAACAGAGGGTGTTGCAAGTCATAGTTTTACTGAGCGAACTGGTTTACCTTTATCTACTCTTGCTAAAGCTCGCGCTATAGCTGAGCAAAAGCAACTACTTAATACTGACCCCACACGTTTGCAAGCCAGTGCTAAAGGTCATTTATTTTTAAATGATTTACTGCAGATATTCTTAGAATAGGTATTAAATATGGATGTCATTGCCGATTGGATTGTACAGCTATCAAACTGGAGCCGCAGCCATCTAAGCCAAATCAGCCTTGCCTTAATGGCTAGCATCTTAGTGCTAGGCGGGCCAAGCCTGCTCAGTTGGCTGCGTAGTTTTTTTGCGCACTGGCACTTTATATTTAGAACCTTGCTCTTTATTGTTATCTGCGTTGGCTTTGGTTTGGCCACCATTTATGTAACACCTTGGCTAGGCAAAGGGCTTAGTTACTTAAATAACTACACCCTTTCCCCTGTGTTATTGGTGGTATTTATTCTAATTGGTGTATTTGCAGACAGGCGTTAATCGCGCAATGCGCGGCGCAGCACTTTACCCACTGTAGTTTTAGGTAATTCCTCAACCCTAAACTCGATAAACTTAGGCACTTTATAGCCCGTTAAATGCTGACGACAGTGCTCTAACAGTTGCTCTTGCGTAAGCTCAGGATCTTTTCGCACTACCACAATCTTCACCTTCTCCCCTGTTACCTCGTCAGGCACACCAATAGCAGCGACTTCCATTACCCCAGGATGCAAGGCAACTGCATCTTCAATTTCATTGGGATAAACATTAAAGCCAGATACTAAAATCATATCCTTAATACGGTCTACCAAATAAACAAAACCATCTTCTGTCATATAGCCAACATCACCAGTACCGAACCAGCCATTTTTATCTATTACTTTGGCAGTTTCTTCAGGACGTTGCCAATAGCCTTGCATAACCTGCGGCCCCCACACCTGTACCTCGCCACGCTCACCAATGGCCGCTTCGGTACCATCTTCCTTAATAAAACGCACCCAAGTTGAAGGCACAGGTACACCAATGCTGCCAGTAAAGTCCTCATTACGAATGGTCTCTAAATTAACTGGATTCATAGTGACAACTGGTGATGTTTCAGTTAAGCCATAGCCTTCTTTAATAGGCACCCCCGTTACTTCTTTCCAACGGGTTGCAATAGCCTTTTGTGTTGCCATACCTCCAGCAATAACAAGTTTTAATTCAGAAAAGTCACGTGCACAAAAATCTTTATTATTAAGCAGGCCGTTAAATAATGTGTTTACGCCAGCCATACCATTAAATTTTTCATTCTTTAATATCATAACCACGCGTTTTACATCACGAGGATTAGCAATCAGCACATTGCGCCCCCCCTGACAAGTGAACATAAAGCAGTTTACTGTGAGGGAAAAAATATGGTACATCGGCAATAACGTAACATTGGTTTCTTGCACATTCTCGTCGATCTGGCCATTAGTCCAAGCCTTTGCCTGCATGATGTTAGCCAGAATATTTCTATGGCTGAGCATAGCGCCTTTAGCATCGCCCGTGGTACCGCCGGTATATTGCAAAAATGCCAAATCATCCAACTGCATGCTAACCGGTGTTACTTGCATAGTAGAGCCTATTTTGAGCATTGTATTAAAACGCTCAAAAGACGGTAATTTATAGGCAGGAATTTGTTTTTCCACATGGCGCAATACAAAGTTGATCAACATGCCTTTCAAGCTACCGATCATGTCTCCAATACTGCCTAACACAATATTTTTGATTTTACTTTTAGCCGCCACTTGCTCAAAGGTATGGGCAAAGTTTTCAAAAATAACCAAGGTTTCTGCACCACTATCAATAAGCAGCTTTTCCATTTCGCTGGCAGTATAGAGAGGGTTAATATTAACCACCACAGCACCAATTTGCAGTGCGCCTAATAAACAAATAGGGTATTGCAAACAATTGGGCATCATTAACGCCACTCGATCACCTTTTTTAACGCCTTTAGATTGCAACCAAGCAGCAAAATACTTGGCTTTTTCGCCCCATTGAGCATAGGTCATAGCTACACCTATGCTGACAAAGGCTTCGCGTTGCTTAAACTTTTCAATATGGCGATACAAAATATCTTCTAAAGAAGTGTACTGCTCAATTTGATCATCAATATCACTCACCACTCCAGCCATATAGCTTTTTAGCCAAGGCCGTTCTGTAGTTGGACGTTGAAAGTTATGTCGACGGTAATTATGAGGAAACTGAGCAGCTTGGTTCATAGTAAATTCCTTATTATTTTTCTAGTATGGCAGTAATGCCTTGCCCACCTGCAGCGCAGATAGAAATCAAGCCACGACCGCTACCTTGTTGATTTAAGAGCTTAGCTAGCGTTGCTAAAATCCGACCCCCAGTGGCAGCAAATGGATGCCCACAGGCCAATGAACTACCCTTTACATTAAGTTTGCCAGCGTCAACTGCACCTAGCGCACCACTCCAACCTAAACGCTCTTGACAATACTGCTCATCCTCCCAAGCTTTCAGGGTACAAAGTACTTGTGCGGCAAAAGCTTCATGTATTTCATAAAAGTCGAAATCGCCAAAATCTAAACCTTCACGTTTTAACATCCGAGGTACAGCATAAACGGGTGCCATTAATAAGCCTTCTTCACCAGAAACGAAATCAACAGCAGCCGTTTCTACAGTTCTTAAATAAGCTAAAATAGGCATATTGTGTTGAGCTGCCCAGTCCTCGCTGGCCAGCAACACCATGGAGGCGCCATCTGTTAAGGGCGTTGAATTACCAGCAGTTAAGGTGCCATGCTGCTTTTCATACGCAGGTTTTAAAATAGATAGTTTTTCTAAGCTACTATCGGCTCGCAAATTATTATCACGCTCTAAGCCTAAGTAAGGTGTTAGTAGGTCATCAAAGAAGCCTTCATCATAGGCCGCAGCTAATCGCTGATGGCTTGTTAGTGCTAATAAGTCTTGGTCATAACGGCTGATATTCCAGCGCTTTGCCATATCCTCACAATGATCGCCCATGGACAGCCCTGTACGTGGCTCACCATTGCGTGGCAATAAAAACTTAAACAGCATTGAAGGCCGCACTTTTAATAATGTTTTTAACTTAGCGCCCGTAGTTTTTTGTCGATTTGCGGCAAGCAGTATGTGCCGTAGTTTTTCATTAATACCAATAGGCGCGTCCGAAGTAGTATCACTTCCCCCAGCAATACCCACTTCAATTTGCCCTAAGGCAATCTTGTTTGCTACATTGGCTTACAGCTTCCAGCCCCGTGGCGCAAGCTTGCTGTACGTCATAAGCGGGGGTGTAAGCTGATAAGTTAGTAGACAATAAAACTTCGCGAGCTAGGTTAAAATCGCGGGAGTGTTTGATCACTGCCCCCGAAACAAACTCTCCTAAACGCATACCTTGTAACTGGTAGCGGTCTATTAATCCTTGTAAAGCTGCTACCTGTAACTCTTGATTAGTAGCACTGCTATATAGCGTATTAGAACGTGCAAATGGGGTACGATTACCACCAATAATTGCTACTCTACGTACTGTTTTTGACGCTTCCATGGTCAGCATCCTTCTCGATTTTCAAGCCTAAATTATTGTTGTGGCTACATCGACAATGACAGATTGCCATTATTGAGTAACAGAAAATACTCCACTTAAGTGGGACAGCTGGCTGCCTTTGCGCCGAACTTCAAACTCGCTACTTAAGGCTGATGTGCCTTGTTTAAAAAACTCCACCGTTGCCGGTAGCAAAATAGGCTGCTTAAACTCAACCGACAACTCAGCTTGCTGCACGGCTGTATTATTTTGTAAAGCGGCTAAACTACGCCCTAAAGTCCACATGCCATGGGCAATCTTGCTAGGAAAACCAAATAATTTAGCGCCTAAATTAGAAATATGGATGGGGTTATAATCGCCTGAAACCTTAGCGAATCTATTACCTAAACTTGCATCCAATACCCAAGATTGGGTTCTCACAAGCTGGCGATAATTAATGGCTAAAAAAGGCCAAGGTGTTAACTGGCGAGCATTGTCTAATTTATATTTATGTAAATATTTACTACTGCTTTGCCAAACCAGTTGATGCTGCGTCCAAACTTTGCTTTCTAATACAACAACCAGCCCTTTTTCATGCTGCTCAACTTCACCACAGGCCACCTCAATACGAATCACGTCATCAAGTGTTACTGCTGAAAACTGCTTTATATAATTAGACAGATGTACCATGCCAACCATAGGAAAGGGGAAGCTTGGATGAGCCATCAACTCTAAATGTAATGGAAAAACCATTTGATGAACAAAGGTTAGGGGTACGATTTGTCTATTAGAAAAGCCGCAAATACGACGATAAGCCGCTAATTGATGAGCACCAATAGAAGTGTCTGAGTGACGTATCGTTATGTCAGGTAGCTGCCAATTATTTTTTGCTTTCTTGTTTAATGTTTTCACACCTTGCCACAAAACACTGGCTGTACTGGGCAAAGATGCAATTTCAATAACCTTTGGCATCTTAAGCTCCTAACAGACTTTGTCCACAAACGCGCACTATTTGCCCATTTACAGAGAGTGAGTCTGCCCGAGCCAACCAGCTAATAGTTTGTGCTACATCTTCTGGCTGCCCGCCCTGCCCCATGGAGTTCATGCGCCGTCCTGCTTGACGAATCATCATAGGAATCTGAGCTGTCATCTGTGTTTCAATAAAGCCAGGTGCAACTGCGTTAATGCTCATACCTTGGGCTGCAAAGCTATCCGCTAAGGCATCCACCATGCCTATCACCCCAGCTTTGGAGACCGCATAGTTAGTTTGCCCTAAGTTCCCTGCAATGCCTGAGATAGAGGATACGCAAATAACTCTCGCTCCTTGATTGAGCTGCCCCTGTTCTAGAAGTTGTTGTGTTATATGTAAAGGTGCTGTTAGGTTTACAGCCATTACAAGATCCCATGCCTCTTTGCTCATTTTGGCAATGGTTTTATCCCGTGTGATACCTGCGTTATGTACCAGTACGTCAAAAGCTCCATGCGCCTTTGCATAATCAACTAATACTGAACTGGCATGTTCACCAGTAATATCTAAAGCTAAGGCTTGTGCGCCTATACGTTTTGCTGTTTTTTCCAGCGCTGCTTGTGCTTGAGGAACATCCAAGCACACAACTTTTGCACCAAAATCTGCCATGGTTTGTGCAATGGACGCCCCAATTCCGCGCGCTGCACCTGTTACCAATACAGATTGTTGAGCCAATATTTGTATCGGATCAACCTGCTTATTCGATGGTTGTGTAATTCGTATCACCTGCCCTGATACATAGGCCGATTTTGCACTTAAGAAAAAGTCTAGGGTGCTAGATAAGGAGTGCTTTGCGCTTTCAGCAACATAGAGTAATTGGCAAGCAATATTTTTATGCAGTTCTTTACCCAGTGATCGTACCAACCCTTCTAATGAGCGCTGTACAATTTGTTGCTCGCATTGACTACATTGCTCTGGTGGCAAGCCTATAACCAATACTCTCCCATGTTGCTGTAAGCGTTTTACGTTGTTGTGGAAAAAACCATACAGCTGCTCAAGATCCTGCAAGCTTGCTAAAGCACTAGCGTCAAATACTAAGGCTGAAACCTTGGTCAAGTTGGCTGAAGCCTCTTGCGCTGGAGGTAAAACAACCCTTTTTAATTGCTCAAACTGTGTCATGAGCGCTGCTTGTAAAGGACTATTCTCTGTGCTGGCAAATACAATAGGGCTAACGACTTGGCTATTATTTGAAAAGCGTTGTAGAGGGAGCGGTTTAGGTAAACCTAGCCACTTTGTGATACGACTGCCTAACCCAGAGTTGGCGAACGCCATGTATTTATCTAATTTATTATGACTCATTTGAATTCCTTTAAAGTCATGCTGCTACTGGATTTGAATACTATTCTTTACGTTTCAGCATAAACGCATATCAAACGGTCGTTTAATTTTTAGTGGCGTTTTACAAAAGTACCAAGTTTATTCGCCTAAGGTTGTAGAGTGCAGATGTTAAAAACCCCGAAAAGTATGTCTAACTGTTCGGGGTTGGTTGATTAAGCTGTATTCGGATTTAACTGATTTTTTTAAACTTTAAGTCCCAAACACCATGCCCTAGGCGCTGTCCTCTACGCTCAAATTTGGTTTCTGGACGCTCTTGAGGGCGTTCAACCCACGTATTAGTAGGCGATAAGTTTTCATAACCTGGCGCTGCTGTCATCACTTCAAGCATATATTCTGCATAGTTTTCCCAGTCAGTTGCCATATGAAATACGCCACCTACTTTCAATTTTTTCCGAACTAGTTCAGCAAATGCGGGCTGTACTATACGGCGTTTATGGTGACGGGCTTTATGCCAAGGATCTGGGAAAAATAGCAGCAAGCGATCAAGGCTGTTATCAGCAATACATTCATTTAAAATATCAATTGCATCTGTGCTGTAAATACGCACATTACTTAGCTGGTTCTCTAACAACCCACCTAATAACGCACCAATGCCTGGGCGATGTACTTCAATGCCAATAAAGTCTTGCTCAGGTGCGGCTTGTGCCATTTCCAGCAAAGATTGCCCCATACCAAAACCAATTTCTAGCGTTTTAGCTGCAGATCGCCCAAATAGCTGATCAAGATTTTGCATGCCTTGCTCGCGTGTTAAGCCAAACTTTGGCCAACCAATATCTAAGCTACGCTGCTGTCCTGCCGTTACTCGACCTGCTCGCATAACGAAGCTTTTAACTTGACGCATATGCTCAGGAGGGATGTCACTCATATCAAACCTATGTAATAAAAAGCACCAAGCTAGCTTGGTCTCAAACTGAATTAACGAACCACACCATCGAGTGGCGAAGATGCGCTGGCATATAGTTTTTTCGGCATACGGCCAGCTAGATAAGCTAGACGTCCCGCTTCAATCGCATGCTTCATTGCCTTAGCCATGAGAACAGGATGTTGTGCATTAGCAATAGCACTGTTCATTAGCACCGCGGCACATCCCATTTCCATCGCAATAGTGGCATCTGACGCTGTGCCCACACCGGCATCAACTAACACTGGAACTTTGGCTTCTTCTAAAATAATGCGCAGATTATAAGGATTACAAATACCTAAACCCGTACCTATTAAGCCTGCCAATGGCATCACTGCAATGCAGCCAATTTCTTCTAATTGACGAGCAATAATAGGATCATCACTGGTATAAACCATGACATCAAAACCATCTTTTACTAAAATTTCTGCCGCCTTTAAGGTTTCGATAACATTAGGAAATAAGGTTTTCTGATCGGCCAGCACTTCTAGTTTTACCAGCGTGTGGCCATCTAACAATTCACGTGCTAAACGGCAAGTACGTACAGCTTCAGCAGCATCATAACAACCTGCGGTATTAGGTAAGATGGTGTAACGCTCAGGCGAAATCACATCTAGTAAGTTTGGCTCATTAGGGTTTTGCCCTATATTGGTACGACGCACAGCTACAGTTACAATATCAGCGCCCGATGCTTCAATTGCTTCACCTGTTTCGTTTAAATCTTTATATTTACCTGTGCCCACTAATAAGCGAGAGTTATAGGTTTTTCCCGCCAAAACCAGTGGTTTGTCAAGTTGTGATTGGCTCATCAAGTTCATCCCAAGCGTTTTTAATAAGGGTATTTACACGACTGATGACTAGCCACCACCAATAGCGTGCACCACCTCAACCGCATCACCTTCTTGTAGATGTGTGGTTGCATGCAAGCTACGGGGCACTATTTCAAGGTTTAGCTCAACGGCAACACGTCGTCCGGTTAGAGCAAGCTGCTCTAGTAAATCAGCGATACTTGCTTGCTCGCTAACTTCGTGTGGCTCACCATTTAACTGAATACGCATAAGGTAACCGTCAACTTTAAATCAATGCAGAATGGTCTAGTAAGAAGTAATTATTGTAGCAAATCTAGATTACTTTCCCATACATACGCGTACATAGTGGGTTATTTCCAGCTAGATCTATAGGATCCTTAGAGATATACAACCCCATAGTAGAATCATAATACCTAAAGCGGTTATAGTACAGTCCATTCAGTTCAATGTCCTTGTACTGTCCTAACTGACGAAAAGAGGGCAGAGCGCTTAGTAAACATCTAGTAGATGTTTATAACGAATGAGCCAAACTGTCGCGCGGGGTCGCTCACCCTCTAAGTTCCTTAATCTACCATAGATATCATAGTCAGTACTCCAGACCTTGATCCCTTGCTCATCGAATGCCTGTACTGAACGTCCGATATAATCGCTAGTAATGTTGTATAACCGAAATTTACTTACTAAGATTTTAAGAAAGTTTTTATTGATCCCAGATTGCACCAATTAGTACCATCTGCTAAAGACAACAGCTCTTCAAGTACAGCTTTTACAGTTATCATTTTATTTTTTTTAGCCTGTTCAAGGATAAAACCAAAATATAAATAAACCTCTCTTGAGTCAGTATGTAAA
>NZ_JAZDRH010000028.1:0-42557 GCF_047470865.1 Pseudomonas sp. F1_0610 | reverse complement strand
CACTTGTAGAACGAAGCTGAGCTAATACCATGCTCACGGCATAGCTCAGGGACTGGAACTCCAGCCTCATTTTGTTTGAGAATTGCCATAATCTGGCTCTCAGTGAATTTTGATTTGCGCATAGAAAGCTCCTTGAGTTTATATTAATGAAATTTTCTACAAATAGCCTCTGTGGTTTTGAGGGGGGATTACAAGTAGACGTATGCAGCATGAGCTTGCTGCGCGAGGTTTTAAGTTAAGCCTCTATCGAGTTATAAAGTTAATGCGCTTGTTAAATTTAGAAGCGAAACGGCCTAAAGTTCACCGTTACTCTTTAGGGAAAGTATCCGTAGTTGCTAAGAACCATGTGAATAGACAATTTAATCCTCAACAAAAAAATCAATGCTGGGCTGGAGATATTACCTATATAAGGACTGAGCAAGGGTGCTTTATTTGGCGATAGTAATGGATCTTTATTCAAGGAAAATCATTAGTTGGGCGTTTTCAGATAGAGCAAACTCAAAGCTAGTGCGACGAGCCTTACAGCTAGCTATTGAAAAAAGAAGGCCAAAAGAGAGTTTAGTTTTTCATTCAGATCAAGGATGTCAGTACAGTAGCGAAGCATTCCTGTCTTGCCTTCAATATCACTCAATAACAGCCAGCATGAGCCGTAAAGGTAATTGTTTAGATAATGCAGTGGTTGAGCGTTTTTTTAGAAGCTTGAAATCTGAACGAATTAACTATCGAAGATATTTGAATCGACATCAAGCTGTGGCAGATATCATTGATTATATAGAGCCATTTTATAACCAAGTTAGGCGTCATGCGCATCTAGGAAACATCTCTCCAGACCAATATGAAGCAAGAACCTTAAAAGCTGCTTAATAATGTGTTCCATTTTAGTGAACCATTACATCCGTCCGGAACAGATAAATTTGAAACTCTGGCGGGTGCTGAACTTCAGGGTTTTCTGCAACCTCTAAATCTCTCAAGACATATCTTATCAAGGCGCGCCGAGTAGTAATGCGTCTGCCAATGGCGCCTTTGAACAGCTCATCTCGAATCAGTTTTTCTTGTCCCTCGGTCAATGATGGGTGTGGTCGTAACTCGAGCTGAACTTTTTCTTCCCAATTGATATCCGTTGGTGTTTCTACACCCTTAGGGGCTGACTCCGCGCAGGATATTCGGGCGAGGTTAAAGTCCCGGTGCTGTTCAGTGAGTTCATCGAAGCCCCTCACATGCCATCTTCTCCCGGCGAACACAAACGCCAAGGGATGGATAATACGTTCAATACCATCCGGATTGTTCATAGACCTGTAGATGATTCTGGAGGCTGCACCCCGGTCCATCGCTGAGTGAATAACTCGAAACAGTGCTGGATCAACGTTGGTAAAGTCTCTCTGGGTCTCCTCCACCCTGACATGAACAACTTGGTCTTTCACCGACCGGAAATAGGCGTCGATACTAAGATTAGCGATTTCTGGCTTGAATCGAGCCGTAGGAACATATCGCCCACGGCCTTGCCCTTTCAGAGTTTGAGTATTAGATGGGAATGAGTCTCGATACGAAGCCAATACCCGCGAGGCTTGCACGCTGGTTACTCCAAACTTTTCCCTAAGGCGCTGATTGGTTATCCCCCCTTCGTATGCTAGCAACATCTCAATAAACTCAAACTGCAGTCTCGTGCGGCTATCCAATGGCGTAACTCTCTGCTGGATTTGTATTAACATCAGTGTTAATTTAACATTGATGTTAACTCGAAGTCTAGGAAGATTGGGTGGCCTATGCCTGAAGATGCGGACAACCTATTTGATCGTGTACCTGAGCATATTTTTAGACCGCTCGGGGCGCACGAGCATGCGCGTCGTAACTGGTCGCTCCTAAACCATCTGTATAACGATTTCTTTGCACCTGAGGCTGATCCTCCAGAGGGAGAAGGCTGGACACAGAAGCGTGTGGTGGCATCAATTGAGCGTTTCTTGGTCCGGTGGGATGATGAGCATGAAACCAATGTTGAGGAGCGAGGGACTCCGGTAAACATACGCGCCCATGACGCTCTTTCAAGCTTCCTGGATAGTGGCTGGCTGAGCATCGATCGAGTTGGCTTTATCCAATTCGTCATCATGCGCCCCACGGTCCAAAACCTGTTTGAGTTGCTCAAAACCTTTGCTGAGCAAGGACCCGAGTTTATCGGTGGGCGTGTGCAATCGATCCGGAATAACTTACTGCAGATGCAGGCGGATCCTGAAAAAAATGCCGCTGTGTTCCAGGTTGCTGCTAAAGAATGTTCCGCGCTTATGCGAATGTTGAACACTACGCGCATGCGCGTTAGGGAAGCTAGTGAATACTTGCGCACCCAGGAGTCAACCCATCTCTTCCTCGAGAAGTTTTTTGGTGACTATATCTCCAGTTTGTATATCGGCGACTACTCAGACCTGTTTTCTCGAAATCATCCTCTCGCATCTCGCTGGGATATCGTCGACCTCGCTTCCCGAATTACAGAAGAACCAGAAAGTCGTGAACGATTGCGTCGGTGGTATCGCAAGAACTTACGTTGTCGGTCTACTGAAGAAGCGGATGCATTAATTGAAAGTGATACGGCCCGTGTTCTGGCACTTCGCGAGGTGGACCGATTGCTCGCACGCCTTAAAGATGCCGTCACCCGCGCTAACGACCAAGCCCTCGGATATCTCGAATACAAGGTCCGCTCTCAGGGCAATTTCGATATGAAGACCGATCAGGTCATAAATGCAGTTGTTCGCGCTGCTGATTCGCGACCCAATGATAAAAATCTGGCTCTACCCACAGGTTGGTCTCAAGGAAGACTCTTAAGTGAAGACGCCCTGAAAATGCCGAACAAGAAGCCACGAAAGCGCAAAGGTGCGGTTATCCAGAAGCGTCAGCTGTCACCGGAGGCAAGAGCACGACGATTGGTCCGTCAAATCATGAAGGGGAACCGAGAGGTTTCGGAGGCTCGCATTATTCAGTACATCGATCGTCATGTGGACCCTGGAGGTATTTTGGAAAGCAGTTCCATGGAAGTGGATTCCATCAACGACCTATGTATTTTGGCAGCATTCTCTCGCCTTGGGTTGATTGCCGACCGAACGGAAAGGAATGCTCGGGCTGGCATTGTTCGACCAACACTATTTAAGAAGCTCAACAGGCATATCGAGATTGAACTGACAGGTGAGCGCTTTGAGAACGAATACATTGAGGCGCCTGTTGTAAGGATTCGTCGCCGAAAGGACGGGAGTACAAATAATGCCAACTAGCTGGAAACGTATTGCAGAGCAAGACGAGGCTCATACTGTTCGGGATTTTCAGAGGGCGGCACAACGTCTGATTGTTGATCAAGTGTTGTACCAGGCAAACCCGAAGCAGAGATCAGACTATGACTTGGTGGCGGCCCATGAATCTGCATTCGCGGAAGCGCTTGATCTCTTTGGCTGCATGCTCGATCTCAATATCCAGGAGCGATATGTGGCTGCTGTTCCGACAGTTACCGAAGTTAGCAAGATTCCTCTGATGCACACCTTGTTGGCTTTGGTATTGCGGAAATTGTACGACCATCACATGAACAGGGGATCACTCAATGCAGGCGTTGCGGGTGTTAGCTTGCCTGAACTCGAGGCAGCGTTCCAGGAATCAACAGGACGTGAATTACCAATGAAGCCCCAGTCAGAGCTTCAGGGGATGATGGATGCAATGAAAAGGTGGGGAATTGCTCGTTTAGTCAGAACTGAGAACTTAGGAGAGGCGACATGGTTTGCTGAGATTCTGCCCGGTATTCAAAGCCTGATAAACGAACGAACTCTCGCCATGCTGAAATCCCATGCAGAATTGTTATATGAGCCTGATGGGTTGGGCGATACAACAGAACAAAAGGAGAGTTCTTTGTGAAACAGCTCAAACGCATCTCACTGGTCCAGTTCTATCTCCACGAAGCCGTTGATATTGAGGTAGCAGGAGCAACTGCCTTCTTGGGTCCAAATGGCTCTGGAAAATCGTCGACGCTAGACGCGATACAAATCGCAATGCTCGGGGGAAACCAGCAGTACACACGCTTTAATACCCAATCGGTATCAACCAAGCAGCGGCGAAGCTTAGCTGGCTATTGCCTTGGCATGCTCCGCAATCCAGAGAAAGACAGTGAAGTGATCGGGCGCGCGCGTGACGAGGCTCGAACCTACATCATGTTGGTCTTTGGCGATAATACGGAAACTGAATGGGTTTCTGCTGGAATTTGCATCGAGGCCGATGCAGAAACCGATGAGCACGAGGTTAAAGGCCTTTTCGTCCTTCCTGGGTTGGCTTTAAAAGCTGACGATTGCATCGTCTACGACGGCGACGATCAACGCCCGATCTCGTTCGCAGACTTTCGGGAAAATGTCCGAGAACAAGCTCGGAACAAAGGACGGACGCCCATCTTTACCGATAAATCGAGTGAGTATGTTCAGGAGCTTCTATACGCTCTGAATGGCGAGCGAATGCCTAATGCACGACGGTTTATGTCGTCTTTTGTAAAGTCGATGACCTTGAAGAATGTCGATTCGATCGATCAATTTGTCCGAGATTACGTCGTTGAGTCCAATCCAGTTGATATTGCGACGTTTCGCAAGCAGGTCGAACAGTTTATCGCATTGCGCGATTTGATCATGAAAACAAAGGCAAGAATCTCACGGCTGGAAGGCATCATTACTGACTTTGATCGCGCGCGCCAGGCGGAACGTCGAATCGCAACTCTTGAAGCCATAGAAGCTATATTTAATGTCGAATGGCTGGGAGAGAAGATTGACGATATTGAAACCCAGATCGATACACTCAAAGACCAGACAGAAACGGCGCAAGGCCTTGCTGCTGATGCGAAAGAACAGCGAGATCTCAAACAAGAGGAAATTACCCAACTGACGGTTCGCTTGGAGAGCGACCAGAATGAGCAGCTTCGGCAACGCCTCGAAGATCAGATTAGCTCCCAGCGCCAAATAATTACAGCCTACCAACATCCCGAGATATCTCGAGCGAACCGCCTGATCACTTCGCTAAGAGAATTGATCGACGAACCGGTTTTTTCTGAGATTCGAAGTCTTATGAGCACCGTGGTTGATGAGCTGGTCGAGGCTCGGGGAAATGAAAACTCGGGAAGCGCGCTGAGCGAATCAATTGGGAAGCTCGACGGGGATCTCGCACAAATTCGGGTCGTCTCTCAGTCTAATCTAGCCTTGATCCAAAAGAAGCAAAATGAACTGGGTGAGGAGCGTGATGCAATTCGACGTCGGATTTCAGCAGCAGCTCAAACCGGGCGATTGTTGAATGATGGCGCAGCGCGGTTATTGGAGATACTTAATCGCGCCGGTATGGAAGCTAAGCCCCTGTCGGCGTTACTACGCATTTCGGACGCAAGCTGGGCACCGGCTTTGGAGGCTTATTTAGGTGGTGATCGTGATGCTCTGATTATCACGGAAGGAGAGACCCGTGAGGCTGTCAAACTATTGCGCCAGGCGAGGCAGCAAGGCATCCAGGTAAACGGTGCGGCTATCATCCAGCCATTTCACCTACGCAATGTCGACACTTCCGCTAAAGGTGAGGAATTCGCATTGGGTGTTTTTGAGACCGATGACGATACGGCTCGTCGTTTCGTTTGGCAGAAGTTCGGAAACATGCGCTTAGTCGACACCGAACTGGAGCTCGAGACCCATCCAAGAGCAATCACCCGCGACGGAATGCTGAGTCAGGGAGGTCTAACTAAATCCATCCGCATCGCACCGATAAGTGATCTTCGTATAGGCAAGGAAGTCCAGGACACATCGCAATTATCGCGACATGTATCGGAACTCCAGGGAGAACTGGAGCAGCTTGAGACGCAGAGGAAACTCGTGGAAGGGCTCGAAAAAGCTCTCGCCACGAACGCCAACGATGACGATCAGGGCGTCACTGAGAAGCTCGCAGAGGCCAATAAGGTGATTAACCTGGCATATCAGCAGCTCAAGGGCCTAGATGTCTCCCACCTAGATGAGTTGCGATCTCTTCTTAGTGCTGCTGTCTCGCAACACTCAGAATACGACAATCAGTATATGAAGCATGATCGACTCGCGGCAGGGTTGAAAGAGCAAATAGGTCAATGTGGGGAGCGGAAAGAGCAACTGGAACAACAGTTACCTGCAAGTCGCCAAGCTGAACATGAAGCTGTAACCAACGCTTTAGTCGATAAAGAGTGGCTGGACAGTATGAAAGACGAGATTGAGCGCGCCGAAACCAGCTACGATCTTCGGCTTAAAGAGGTGGATAGGAAACTTGACTATCACACACCCCGCTTGAGGAAGGCCGAGGAAAACGCTTCTCTTGAACTTGCCCGCTATGTCCAAGACGAGCGTTTGGATGTGCAAGTACCCCATATGGAATGGCATGAACGTTATGCATGGACACTAGAGGAAAAGACGAAGCTTTTTAATACCGAATTGCATCGGTACGAGGAGGAAGCTGAGTTGGCCCGTCAGGCATCCGAGGAAACGTTGCGCTCAGACATCGCTATGTCTCTCCATGATCGATTCAAAGAAATGGAGTTGGAGCGTCGGGAGCGAAATAAAATACTTGAATCATGTCCGTCTTTCACCGGTGGGGAACGTTACAAGTTCACAGCCAAGGTTGTGCCGCAATACGAAGCCTTAGTGCGATACATCAATCAGATTGCTCAAGAAGACACCAATTTTTCTTTGTTTGCCGAAAACCCCGATGAGATTAATGAAACACTCCGCGATCTCGTGGAAGCCGCTGCTGACTCTGGTAACGCTAGTGGCGTTCTAGACTACCGACAGTTCTATACCTTTGATTTAGACATCTTGGTCGATGGTAAAAGAGTGGATCGTATGAGTAATCGGCAAGGGGCAGGATCCAATGGTGAACACATAGCGCCGATGTACGTTGCCGCGGGTGCTGCTCTTGCAAAGGCTTATAGGCTCCACAGTAACAAAGGAAAGCAACGCGGTATCGGCCTTATTTGTCTTGATGAGGCTTTTCATGGCATGGACACAATCAACGCCATAGCCACAGCACGCTTCCTACAAAGCATTGGTTTGCAGCTTATTATGGCGGGGCCGGAGCTTGAACGCACTAAGCTGGCACCTGTCACCCAGACCATCTATGACCTGGATAGAGAAGGGTTGGATCTACAAATGGAACGGACCAAATTCAAGGAGGCAGCCAACAAACTGATGGTGAGTGATATGCCTGACGAGAACCCAGAAGTTATGAAAGGTGCTTACCAGCAACTTGGACTTGAACAGCCAGAAGAATATGCAGTTTCTAACAATGGTGGGCAATGATGCTGCGCTCAGGAGCAGATGCATGTGATGAGAGTATGCGTCGCCTTATCAAAAAAGCTGCCCGTGCTGTATTCGCAGATGGCGAACTTGAACCGTCTGTAGAAAAAATTTCGGTAAGTTTGCCTGCAACGAATTCGAGCTTGCGGGAGTACTATCGCCTTGAGCGATTTGCAGACCGAGAGGAGTATCATGCACGACTGCAGATATACTCAAATGCAAAGGCGATAAAGGTAGATTGGGACGTCGGTGCAGGAGAGAGAGGGCAACTCTCGAGATTAACGCTGCTTGATCCTAAAGCAGTGGTAAGTATTCTTGGCGAAGAATTGCCTTGGGAAGTTGCCTCGCGAGCCATTGCAAGAATAGGGGCTGTAGCTAAAGAAGGGCTCCCTAACGTTGACCACATTATTGATGCTTGGCGTCTTGGAAAGGCCCCTGCAGGTGTGCCAGCAGAGCGTGCAAATCAACTGGTCGACAGCATGAGGGTTATAGATGCCGCGCAAAAACTTTCTGAAGGTGGACAGGATGTACTGCTCCGCAAGCTAAGCGCCAGGCTATTCGGTGACAGTAAACGGATAGAAGCACTGTCTCGTCAGTTTGCTTTCCTTCTTGGAGAGCCCGCAGAAACCGAAGAAGACGATGTTTTTGCGCGGTTAGGCCTGGTAAAGCATCCTCAACCTATGCTTCTGAGTGGCCCACCGGATTGTAGAATTCAAATTGAAGGGGTAGCTATTCCTCTGGCGTACCCCTATCTCGGCTTCAGACCGGACACTATTAAAGGCCTGGTCGCTTCAAATGCTCCTATTCGGCGTGTTCTCACCATTGAGAATCTAGCGAGCTTCAACGAAGCAGCTGACCTCGCAGAAAACGCGAGGGACTTGCTGATCGTTTATCTTGCTGGTAACCCTACACCATCTTTTCTCGCGGCATACAATCGAATACTTTCATCCATGGAGTCCATCGAAATCCTGCATTGGGGCGACATTGATGTAGGTGGGTTTAGGATTGCGGCAAGATTAGCCGATAGCATCAGGTCTACCGGCCATAGTCTTAAGCTTTGGCGGATGAATCCATTGGAAGTAGCTTCGGAACAGCAAAAGACCGTCCCGGAAAAGAAAATCGAAGAAGCATCAACAATATGCGAGAAATACGGCTGGAACAAAGAAGCCAAAGGATTACGGAGCAATCCAGTATTTCAGGAGCAAGAGTTCCTCGATTGGGCTCCTCCGAATGATTAAACGAGAACATAACTCATTGAAACACAGTGGTGTTATCCCAGTTTTCCACTTTTCCCAGTTCGGTGATGGACTCCGGCGTCCGGATTTAAAGAAAGTTGCCGACAATTACTGCGGAGGATTTTCACCATGCGTATAACAGCAACCCATCTCACACAGTGGTCAGACAGGCGTGAAGCCCAGGGGATGCTTCCCGTATTGGTGAGAAGATTGATTTCGGCAACAGCTCGTACCACGGCACTTGTCATGCCGGGCGGCGACTCGGTCAATATACCTGGCTGGGACGGTGTTATAGAAACGGCAGAGGGAAACCCTTGGGTTCCGAGTGGAGTCAGTTATTGGGAACTGGGCACTTCAAAAGATCCGGCTTTTAAAGCGAGAAGTGATTTCAAAAAACGTCTGGAACAAATTTCCAAAGCGGATGCTGCTCGGGCCATTTTCCTTTTTGTGACTTCTCGTCGTTGGCCTGGAAAAGACGCATGGCGGGAAAGCATGAGAAGCCTGAATGCTTGGGCTGATGTTTGGGTGTGGGATGGAGACGATCTCGAAGCCTGGTTGGAAACCTCTCCGGCCACCGCGTTGTGGTTGGGTATTCAGTTGGATATCGCCGGTCACGGCATAGAGGCTGTAGAGAACCACTGGGCGCACTGGGGCAACCAATCCAAACCGGTTGTAACAGCCTCTAATTTGTTTGTCGGTCGGGAGGAATCCAGGACTGCATTAAAGAACAGCATCCAGCAGCATGAACCGTTGATTTCTGTTATGGCTGACAGTCAGTCCGAAGCCGTTGCCTTTGTATGCGCACTATTGATTGAAGAAGGATATTCCACACGCGCCGCCTGCGTAACCTCAGAAGAAGGCTGGCAATTTGTCGATGCTAACCCTGGCATTGAAGTGGTAGTCATCACCGATAACCGACTGAGCTACCATCGTTCCCCGCGTAATGGAATTAGCCTAATAGTCCCTATGGCTTTTGGAGATCAGGCTTTCAATCTCATGGGCATTGGTGGAAGAGCGATAGAGCAGAAAACTATAGAGCTCCGACGTCCAAAGCCTGATGAATTCGAGAGATCCCTGATTGAACTGGGTATAGCAGCATCTGATGCTGCCCGACATGCTCGTACAATGGGAAGATCGTGGACCGTTTTTCGCCGTTGGCATGCGCTAAATCCCGCCATCAAGAAGCCGGAATGGATCGAGGCTGCCGATTCCACAAGCCTGCTTATTCTGACTCTCGTAGGTGCCTGGAATAGCGCCTCAGATGGTGACAAGGCTTGCATCTCAAAGATTGCCAACCGCGCTTATGAGGACATCGAAAACGAACTACTGCGACTAGTCGCCCTCGATGATGCGCCCGTGATAAAAATCGGCTCCCTATGGAAAGCCAAGGCACCGCTAGAGTTGTTGCATCTCATAGCCCCTCGGATAACGAGCGATATATTGAGGAGATTCTTCGAGGTCGCCAGGGCTGTGTTCGAAGAGCCTGACCCGGCCTTGGATCTCGAGGAAGATAAGCGTTGGATGGCTTCTATCTATGGCAAGGTTCGTGAGCACTCCGGTGTTGTGATGGAAGCCATGGCGGAGTCAATTGCGAAATTGGGTTACTTTTCTGATAGCGCGGGCTCAACTGTTATCAGCGACCATGTGAGGCGCTTCGTTGGTCAGCTTCTTGAAGAAGCTAGCGGAGAGCGCTGGCTTTCAATTTCATCCTTTCTAAGGTCATTCGCCGAGGCCGCTCCCGATGAGTTCCTGCGCGCGCTCGAAAACAGTTTGCGTAAGCCTGACAAACCGGTTGCTCGGCTAATTACAGAAACACAATCATCGGGGGTATCTGGCCGCTGCTGGCATGCCACCCTGCTTTGGGCACTGGAGTTGTTGGCGTGGTACCCCGTCCGGCTTGGCCGAGTGGCGAACATCCTTGCTGAACTGTCTGATGTGGAAGTAAAAGGTAATTGGGGCAACACACCGTTCAATTCATTGGTTTCTCTTTTTCGACCATGGTGCCCGCAGACGGCAGCGTCGGTCGAACTTCGACTTCGTGCAGCCAGAAACATAACTGAGCGACATCCTGAAACAGCTTGGAAACTTTTGTTGGCATTGCTACCAGGGCGACACGATATGGCTTCACCTAATGCAAAGCCACAGTGGCGCGACGATGACGCTGGCGCAGGCGAAGTTGTCACCTATGGAGAAATAGAGCAGCTCGTACTTCCAGTTGCAAATTTGTTGCTCGAACAAGCTCAGGGAAATGCCAAGCGCATTGCCGATTTAATACCCAAGATTGATGAACTGGATACGAATTTCCGTGACGAGGTCATAGCATTGGTTGTCAGCGCAAAAAGCTTCCCCGATGAAGATCGGGAAATTGTTCGCAGTGCAACCAGGGAATTCCTGAACTGGGAGAACTCGTTTAATCAGGACGGTAACCGGCATGATCGCTATTCAGCCGATGCACTGAGGCCATTATTCGACGCACTCGCCCCCGATGATTTGGTCATCCGACATGTCTGGGTTTTCTCCAGTGGCTGGGTGGGGCTCCCTGACGGACGGGAGGAAAACCACGAAGAAGCTGACAAAGCGAGAGGGACATTGCGCACCATGGCAATTCGGGAAATATACGAAAATCTGGGCTGGCAAGGTATCAACAAATTAGCCAAACAATGTGAGGATCCAAGGCTTGTGGGCTGGGAGCTTGTCAAGGAGCCATTTGAACGCATCGATGTGTCAACATGGTTATGCCGATGGTATGTCAACTTGCAAAACACCTCGTTTTTCGACTCATTGACCTGTGGGGTACTGCATGCGGTGCCGCAAGAAGAATGCATTGATTTCCTGCAAACATGCCTGCACCTGCTTGGGAAGGAAACTGAATCTCCAGAGAAAGTATCTGGGTTTATATCCAATGCTCCCCAAGTCATGGCGTTGTGGGAACTTATTGAAAACCAGCCGCCGGCGGTTCACGATCATTTTTGGTCGATTGTCAGACCATCCTACATCCGATCAGACAGCGATCATCTGTCTTTCTGCATGGAAAAGCTGTTGACTGCTGGCAGGCCACGTACCGCCTTGGAAGCCATGGGAGATCGCGCAATCGAGCTGCCAGGTGAACTACTGATCCGAATGCTTAAGGGGATAGCTTCTGGCCAAGAAGACGGTACTGCCCTTGCACAGTCTTGGCATATCGCTCGTGTGTTCGAGGCACTTCCCAAAACTGGCTGCAGCCAATCTGAGATGGTCAGCCTGGAATTCGCTTACTACCCGATTCTGGAAAATGACAAGTATGGAGTGCCCCATTTGATGGCGGAGATATTGAGCGTACCAGAATCATTCATGGAACTGATATGTCTTGCATTCAAACCTCGTAACGACGAGCGCGAACCGATACCCGAAAACCTGCATGCAGCCGCGGAAACAGCCGGCTCTTTGATCCACCGTGGACGCGGTGTTCCGGGGGGAAGCTCTAACGGAGAAATTGACAGAGAGTTATTTTTCTCTTGGATCAACAGAGTGCGAGATCTGGCAAAGGAGAAAGATCGAGAAGCTGTCACCGACCTAACGGTGGGAGCCTGGCTTTCCGACTGGCCACTGAACAAAAAACTGGAGTGCTGGCCAGACCTTATCATTGCTGAGCTATTGGATCGGGATGACTGTGAAGACATCAGACGAGGTTTCCATACAGGAGTACATAATTCCCGAGGCGTTACCTCTCGTATGCCATACGACGGCGGAGAGCAGGAGCGAAAGGTTGCAGAGGAGTTCAAGCGTTTCTCCATTCAATGGAAAGACTCGAAACCCAACGTTGCTGCAATGATCGAAAGCCTTGCCAGATCATACGAACAAGACGCCCGGCGTCATGATGAAGACGGATTATGGGCCCAAGAGCGGTAAAGAACTCTAATATATTAAGGACTCAATCACATTTGGATAAGAATGGAAAATTTTGAACGCTTCTCGTGCCGTAGATCATAGTCACATGGTGCGCATACTGATCGCTGCTTTACCTAGGTGGAAAAAACCTGGTACCGGTAACTTCTCTTATGGCGGCTATTTGTAGATCTCCTGAAAAACGGGAAGCGCGGCGGAATCAAGATTTTCTTCAAGCCTGCTTCATCGGCAGAACGTGAGGCTTTACACGTTTCACATTTTTCGCTTCCTGCTCATAGGCACGATGACGAACATCCCATAACTCAACGGCGTGCTGAATATTCAGCCAAAACTCCGGCGTATTCCCCAAAGCCGCTGCGAGTTTGATTGCCATGGGTGCTGTCAGCGTGCCTTTGTCATGCGCAATCCGACTGAGTGTATTTCTGTGCACACCCATTGCTTCGGCAAGTTCACTGCTTTCTATGTTCATCGGCTCCAGAAACTCGGTGACCAGCATTTCGCCAACGGTCACTGGACGACGTTTTGTATTCCTCATTACCATAACCTCCTCTAGCCCTTGTAAACATGCGGGTCTAGATATGTATCTTGGGCGGTGCCATCTTCCCAGCGAAAAATCAGGCGATACTGCTTGTTAACCCGAATAGAACACCATCCAGACAGGTTTCCTTGCAAATGTTCGAAACGATTACCTGGTGGAATCCTCAAGTCTGACTCCTGCGTCGCGGCATCCAGAATCAGAATCTTTCTAAAAAGGGCGCTTTCAATAGTGCTGGGTATTTTCTTATGACTTTGGTCTTGTTCGTAAAAAACCTCTAGCCACGTATCCCTGAATTCAACCGCCATAATTACCTGATCACTTTTTACTCATTTTATGCACAATAATGTTGTGCGTCAAGTCCGTTCAAAATGAGAACGGATCCGTTTAGAAAACGATGTTACTATAATTTGGTCTGACAGAAAGGGACTATCGAGCAACTTCAAGGCGCTGATTTCATAGAGATAAAAGCGTATACAAGGCTCCCAGTTTCCCACTTATCCCAGTTTAAAATGGGTGGTTAGGAGCTGATGAAGAGGAAATTTACCAATACTTACACTTCTTTTCGCAAATTTCCGCACTCCGAGAGTGCTCCAAAAAATTTACAAGCTATTGTTTTTAAAGGACAATAAATATTCTGTATCGGAAAATAAAAGCACTCTCAAGACTGACAGCAGTGGGTGTTGATCTAATCCGCGATACAGCGCAGGTTTCGAAAACATCAATGTATCGCTTGTTTGGTTCTAAAAGCAGTTTAATTGAGGCTGTTTTAATTAAGCGACATGCTCAATTCGTTGAAGGGCTTACAAATATTGTTGTAGGAACTACGAAAGAAAAATTGAAAAGACTCTTGGATTGGCACTTTGAATGGTTTGCTCAGGAGCATTTTAGGGGCTGTATGTTTATGCATACGCTGGCGGAATTTAACTCAAGTGATGAGTTAATTACTCAGCAAGCACTTATCCATAAACTATGGCTGAAGCACTTTATTGAAAACAGCCTAGAGATTCCAGAAAGAAATGCTGAGTTGTTATTAACATTTATCGAGGGGCTTATTGTGAGAGCAGAGTTTAAGCAGTTATCAGCCGTTGATAGTTACTATCAAGCGGCTGAGTCGCTGGCGTTTAGTTAGTTATTGCTTCACAGCTTCAACTTGAACCTTGATTAGCACTTCGTTTGGAATGCCCATGCCAGACAAGAAGTCTACGCCCCATTTAGTGCGGTCAATAGTTGTTGTGAAATCGCCACCACAAACTTCTGCGCCGTCAAACATTGGGTTTTCATAGCAGTTGAATTGAGTAGCCGTCAGGGTTACAGGGTGGGTTTTATTAAGAATGGTTAAATCACCAACTACGCTTTTTACGTGCTTGCCATCAAAGTTGAATTGAGTGGATTTAAACGTAATAGCTGGAAACTGATCTGCTTTTAAAATGTCAGCACTTTTCATGTGATTATCGAATTGCTCATTGCCTGTGATAATTCTATCCACAGGAATAACCAATTCTAAATGAGCAGTATTAGATTTAGCAGAATAACTAATATCGCCAGTAATATTGTAGAAACCACCATGATTCGTAGTAGTATCAAAATGACCAATCTCAAAGCGAGCGTTAGTGTGGGCAGGGTCTAACTTATACACATCGGCATAAGTCATAGTTGCAAAGAGTGTAAGTGCAGCACCTGAAAGCATAAGTTTTGTCATAGATTCACCTATTCGTTAAGTTATAGATCCATCATAGCTATGCAACTATTAGTAGTGTAGATGGGGATTTTGAGTTGCACTGTTCTATTTATGGAACAGTTCTTTATCGATTTGCTTAAATGAAGCCACAAGATAGTCAATAAACAACCTTACTGATGGTAATAAACCTCTGCGTGAAGCAAATACGGCATGAATAATTTCATCTTTCGGCTGCCATTGTGGTAATACGCGAATTAAGGTTCCATTATTGAGTTGTTCTTGAATCATCATTAATGGCAGCTGCACTACACCAATTCCTGCAATGGCCGCTTGTTTTAATGTCAGCATATCTGTAGTGATTAGGCGTGGATCATAATTAATGAGCGCTTGCGTTGTATCTGGTCCTTGTAATTGCCATTGGTAGTTTTGGTTAATTTCACCTAATGCCAAACTGGGAATACTGGCTAAATCGGATGGGTTTTCAATACAAGGAAATTGGGCTAGTAAGTCAGGGCTTGCTACCAGTGAGTGCGCCCGTTCAGCTAATACGCGTAAAATTAAATCTGTGCTTTGCAATGGAGCAGGGCGAACACGTATTGCAACATCAATAGCTTCTGCCACTACATCTACTTTTCTATTGGTAGCTAATAATTGCACTTTTAGTTTTGGGTATAGCGCCATAAAGTCCGACAACATTTGCGCAATATTCATGTTAAGCATAGCAATAGGGCAGCTGACTTTAATTAATCCACAAGGCTCTGCTTGTGAAGCATCTATCACTTCTTGTGCGGCCTCTGCTTGAATCAACATAGCTTTGCAGTGTTCGTAATAACTACTACCAATTTCGGTTAGTTGGAATTGTCGAGTAGAGCGATGGATTAAACGAACACCTAAGCGTTCTTCTAGTACTGCAATTCGCCGGCTGATTTTTGACTTAGGAATGCCTAATACACGAGCAGCAGGACTAAAGCCTGCATGGTCAACGGCTTGGACGAAATAATATAAATCATTGAGATCTTGCATTTTATTGTCCTAAAAATAGAACTATGTTGTTCAAATTAGCTATCTACACAGAGTATTGATCTAATTTTACTATTTCTCCATCAAGTTTTTGCTGGAGAAACAGCATGAAAAAAGTACAAGGCATTTATAGCGCACCGTCCTCGCATTGGGTCGGCGACGGTTTTCCTGTGCGCTCGCTCTTTAGCTATAACAACCATGGCAAGCAATTAAGCCCGTTTTTGCTACTAGATTATGCAGGCCCAGAATACTTTTCCTCGACTGATAATGTGCGCGGTATTGGCGCTCATCCTCATCGTGGTATAGAAACGGTGACCTTGGTTTATAACGGCGAAGTGGCACATAAAGATTCTACAGGTGAAGGTGGTGTAATAGGTGCTGGTGATGTGCAGTGGATGACAGCTGGGGCTGGAATCTTGCATGAAGAATACCATTCGCCAGCATTTGCTAAGTCAGGTGGACTATTACGCATGGTTCAACTTTGGGTCAATTTGCCTGCAAAAGACAAAATGACACCTGCACGGTATCAATCCATTGAACAGCAACAAATACCTCAACTAGCACTGGATGATAACAGTAGTTATGCGCGTGTTATTGCGGGTAACTATCAAGGTTTGTTAGGGCCTGCACATACATTTAGCCCACTGCAATTAATAGATTTTCATTTGAAAGCCGCGAGCCTTTATCAATTTAAGGTTAATTCAAACTGGAATACGGCCTTGGTTGTTCTGCAAGGCACTGTGTTGGTGAATGGTAATAATTTAGTCACTGAATCACAGCTGGCACTGCTCGATCCAGAAGGCCAAGACATCAGCCTTGAAGCAACGAGCGACGCTATTGTTCTATTACTCAGTGGGGAAGACCTTAATGAACCTGTTGCAGGCAGAGGACCTTTTGTAATGAACACCCAAGAACAACTTGAACAAGCCTTTCGTGATTTTCGAAATGGCCAGTTTGAACACCATCATTAATCAATGGAGAAACACTGTGACTAAGCCTTATGTATGTCTAGATAAAGATAATGCTGCCGTTTTATTAGTTGACCATCAAACAGGATTATTATCGCTGGTGCGCGATATTGACCCTGACAAGTTCAAAAATAATGTATTAGCCTTGGGCGCCCTCGCAAAATATTTTAACTTACCAACTATTTTAACTACCAGTTTTGAACAAGGTCCAAATGGTCCTTTGGTGCCTGAGTTAAAAGCACAGTTTCCTGATGCGCCTTATATTGCGCGTCCAGGGCAAATTAACGCATGGGATAACCAAGACTTTGTTGATGCTATTAAGGCCACTGGTAAAAAACAGTTAATCATTGCTGGCGTAGTGACTGAGGTTTGTGTTGCTTTCCCTGCATTATCAGCACTGGCAGAAGGTTTTGATGTCTTCGTAGTAACGGATGCTTCTGGAACCTTTAACGAATTAACGCGTGATTGTGCATTAAACCGTATGTCGCAAGCTGGCGCTCAATTGATGACATGGTTTGCTGTGGCTTGTGAATTACATCGTGATTGGCGTAACGATGTCGAAGGTCTAGGCGCATTATTCGCAAATCATATACCTGATTATCGAAACTTGATGACCAGCTATAACACCTTTACTAAGTGAGAGCTGTAACAAATCTCAACAAATAACAGCTTTAAAAGTGCTTTATCTCATTACAGATAGAGTACTTTTATTATTTTTATAAAGTATTTAGTAATTTACCGAAAAGTACTTGAGTTTTTTCTGTAAATAGCGCTATATACAGAGTATCTTTTTAACGACGAATTGAATTCATGTTTTTAGCCAACCTAATCACTAAGATTAAGATGATTACCATCTCCAAGCAGGTGGGGTAGTCGTGTAGCTAAAAACTAAACCCGCCATTGCTAGGCGGGTTTTTATTTTCCCGCTAAGTCAGTGGTGTTTAGCCAATAGGAAAATAATATGCCCAGTTTGAATGTGCTAAATTTTGTTGATCGAGCGACCCGCGTGCATTTTGTTTGTGGAAAAATTGCTTCAGGAAAATCAACCTTAGCTCAGCAATTATCTCGTAAACTTAATGCACGTTTAATTAGTGAAGATGCTTATTTAGCACAGCGCTATCCTGGGCAAATCCAAAGCATTCAAGACTACGCCAGCCTTACCGAACGTCTTAAGCAAGAATTAGAACCTGAATTATTAGCTTTACTGCGACAAGGCCACAAATTAGTTCTCGATTTTCCGGCTAATACACCTAAAGCTCGTGCTTGGTTGAAAACCTTAGCAGACACTGCTCAAGTAAAACATCAAATGCATGTGTTGCAAGTGTCTGATTCAGTATGTAAAACACGTTTATCCAAACGTAATGCCTTAGGTGAACATCCTTTTCAACCCAGCGCAGGAGATTTTGATCTATTTAGCCGTTATTTTTCACTGCCAAGCTTTGCTGAGGGGTTTAATACTGTTTTCTATAAAAGCTCACTAATTAGTAATGACGAATGACCATTCGAACAGATGTTTATCAAGCGCCAATACAAGATTTTATTCAGCCTGTATTAACTGAGGTAACAGCGCAACTACAAGCGATTTTACCTAATATGCATAGCCTCTACTTATACGGCAGTGCCGCTAGTGGAAAGGCGATTAACGGAAAATCGGATCTTGATTTAACACTGGTGCTAACAACAGAATTAACGGAGATACAGCAACAACAGTTAAATTGCCTTAAATATCATCTTGTTGATAAGTATAAAACTGTCAGCAAAATAGATTTTGACTGCGGCTTACTAGATGAAATACTTAATGAAAAAAGTCTCTATCGCTGGGGAAGTTGGTTAAAGCATTATTGCCAATGGGTGGATGGGGATAATTTACGTCTACACTTTCCTGTGTTTAAGCCAAGCCGACAACTGGCGATAGCAATCAACCTAGGTTATGCACAGCTTATTCAGGATGATTTAGCATTATTAGAAGCCACTACCAGCGCAAATACAAAAATACTATTAAAAAATCAAATCTGTAAGCGTTTGATTCGCGCCAGCAATATTAAGAGGCCATTAGAAGAACAGCAGTGGCCATTTCAACTAGAGGACTATATACAGCTATTTAGCCGTTGGTATCCTAATTTATCCACAGATATTCATTATTTTTATAGCTTACTCAAGCACGTTACTTTCTCAACAGAACAATTAAAAAACAAAGCGTTCCTATTTATGGGTTTTTTATCTAGTTAATAACACTGTGTATAACTTAAGGCGCTAAGCCGCCCCGAGCTACAATTAGTCTTAAATCTTCCAAGTTAACTGGCGTAACATGGATAATACCTTCCCCAGGAATATCAATTTCAGCAATCATAAACAACGCAATATTGGTTAAAAAAGGAACCGTAAGCACTAAAAAATTTTTCCCTGATATACCGCGGATATTATAGCCAATAAAGTAGTTAGAGCAGACTGCAAAAAATATTAATAATACCCAAGCTGCTGCTGGTACATTGAAGCGCCAGCTGGCAATTGTTTGCTGTTGGGCTGTGTATAAATTAGTTAGGCTATCAAGTACGCTGTTGTATAAAATATTAGGCTTTGCTTTTGCTAAACCACTTACATGCAGCCAAAGCTTTGTTTGAATTTCAATTGATTGCGCGCGAAAAGCTTGGCGTTGTGTGTCATTTTCAGCCTTAAAAAAACCAATGCGTGCGGTTAAGTATTCTTGTAATACATCTTCTGTGTATTGTTGGTTTACATCATCCAGTAAAGCTGTTCGTTGAAAGGCTGATCCTATGGTCATAGCTTCATTTTCTTCTGCATTTATGCGGTTGTTATAACCGCTAATAGCAATGGATAAAATAAAACCAATAAGCAAACCAAAGAGCGACAAGGTAGCACCTAAAACAATTTTTAGCTCATCATCGCCAGCGGCATCATGCTTAAATTTTCGCCCTAAGGTGATTTTGCCAAAAAAAGCAGCGCCGCACATGGTCAGTAAACCAACGATAAAAATTAAGCTTGAGTCAAAACTAATAGCTTGCAAATCAAGATTAAACATAAAGCTACCTATAGACTAAAAGCAGGATGGTTTAGTTTATAAAATGTGTAATTTAATACAGCTTGGTGTAAAAAATAACCTAACTCAACGTTCAGCACTATTGCCATTGCAAAAAAAATAGATCAGCGTATCAATTAGCTAACTGCCCATTTTAGGAGACTATTATGTTACTAGTCCTCAGTCTGTTGTTCGTCATATTCTTCATTGTCGTGGCAACATCATATTTTAAGTTACACCCATTTATCACCCTTATTTTTGCAGCGTTTTTTTTAGGCTTTTTAAGCCCAATCCCTTTACTTGATGTTATCTCACATATTAATGCTGGTTTTGGTAACACGCTAAAAAATATTGGTTTAGTCATTCTATTTGGTACTTTAATTGGTGTCATTTTAGAAAAAACAGGGGCAGCTATTACTATGGCTGAAACTGTTATCAAACTATTGGGTAAACGCTTTCCTACATTAACCATGTCAATTGTGGGTTACATTGTTTCTATCCCTGTTTTTTGCGATTCAGGCTATATCATTTTGAATTCCCTGAAACAGTCATTAGCGAATCGCCTAAAAGTATCAGGCGTAGCTATGAGTGTCGCCTTAGCTACAGGTTTATTTGCTACACATAACCTAGTACCACCAACACCAGGCCCTATTGCTGCTGCTGGTAATCTCAAGTTAGAAAATTTAGGGCTTGTTATTATTTTTGGTTTAGGGATTGCTTTATGCGCCACTGTGGCTGGTTATCTTTGGTCTCGCCGCTTTATAAACGAGGAGCCAGACGGCGAAGGGGCGGAAGAACTACAACAAACAACCGACTTTGAAACCTTAAAGGCTAGCTATGGTAAGTTGCCGAGTAGTTTTCAAGCATTTGCGCCTATTTTAGTTCCCATCATACTGATTTGCTTAGGCTCAGTAGCAGGTTTTCCTAGCCTTCCTTTTGGCGACAAAACAACCATTGCTTTTAAAGTGATTAGCTTTTTAGGTCAGCCTGTTAATGCTTTATTGCTGGGGTTATTTTGTGCATTAACCTTATTAAAACCGGGCAAGCGCTTAGATGATTTCAACAGCTACATTACCCAAGGTATTTTGGCAGCTGCACCTATTTTGTTAATTACTGGGGCAGGTGGTGCATTTGGTGAAGTCATTAAAATGACAGAAGTAGGCGCTTATATAGGTAAAGGATTATCCACCCTTGGCATAGGTATTTTCGTACCTTTCATTGTGGCTGCTGCTCTAAAAACAGCACAGGGCTCATCCACTGTTGCCTTAATTACTACTTCAACGTTAATGCTACCTATTTTAGGCGATCTTGGTTTAGACAGTGAAATGGGGCGGGTTCTTGTGGTGATGGCCATTGGTGCTGGTTCAATGGCTGTATCTCATGCCAATGATAGCTTCTTCTGGGTAGTGACTCAGTTTAGTAAAATGAGCGTACCTCAAGCATACCGCGCACAAACTATGGCCACATTAATGCAAGGCTTAGTGGCAATGGTTGTAGTCTATATCCTGACATTAATCCTGTTATAGGTTGGCTATGAAAATAGTGATTGCACCAGATTCTTTCAAAGAAAGCTTAACCGCACTAGAAGTAGCACAAGCTATTGAACAAGGCTTTAAAGCTGTCTTTCCTAAAGCTGAATATGTAAAAGTGCCTATGGCAGATGGGGGAGAAGGAACGGTGCAATCCTTAGTGGATGCTTTAGATGGAGAGCTAATAGAGCTTGAAGTACAGGGCCCACTTAATAATCCAGTAAAGGCTTTTTATGGTTGGGTTGCCAATAAACAGCTGGCTATTATTGAAATGGCTAGTGCTTCCGGGCTACATCATGTCCCTAGAGCAGAACGTAACCCTTACTACACCACTAGTTTTGGCACAGGCCAATTAATAGTTCACGCCTTAGAGCAAGGTGCTCAGCATATTATTTTAGGCTTAGGGGGGAGCGCCACAAACGATGCCGGTGCTGGTATGTTACAAGCCTTAGGCTTTCAATTATTAGACGGGCAGCATCAAAGCCTTGCCTTAGGTGGGTTAGCACTACAACAACTAGCGCACATACAACAAGATACAGTGCACCCCGCTTTAGCCAAATGCCAAATTGCAGTAGCTTGTGATGTGGATAATCCCTTATGTGGTGAGCGTGGTGCCTCTGCAATATTTGGCCCACAAAAAGGAGCAACGGCAGAGCAAGTACAACAGCTTGATCATGCTTTGTCTCACTTTGCACAAATAACCCAGCAACATCATTTTGCAGATCATAAAAATACAGCAGGAGCTGGCGCCGCAGGGGGAATGGGCTTTGCCGCCTTAGCCTTACTTAAAGCCAGTTTACAACCAGGTATACAAATAGTCATTGAGCATACCCAATTAGCAAAGCATTTAGCGGATGCCGATTTAGTTATTACAGGGGAAGGCCGTATTGATGCACAAACGCTCTATGGAAAAACACCTATGGGCGTTGCTAAGTTAGCTAAAACATCAAATAAAGCTGTAATTGCTTTTGCTGGTAGCCTAAGTACTGATATTGACCTACTGTACCCCTATATGGATGCTATTTTCTCAATTACTCCAGGTGTTGTTAGCTTGGAACAAGCGTTAGAAGCAGCAGCAATCAACCTAGAAATCACAGCTCGAAATGTTGCTGCTAGCTTAAAACTTATTTAAAACACAGCCTAGACCCCAAGAATTAGCTGTATTCTTGGGGTTTTTAATTTTTTTTAAAAAAAAGTTATTCATTTTGGCCTGTTGAAAACCTTGGTTTAGGCTTGTCCACAAGCTAGGTATAAATCCAAGGATAAACTAGCCTGTGTACAACTATCTTAGTTATACACAAGCTATCTCAGCTTGTTAAGGACGCTTACTGGCTGTAGATAACAGACTTTATTTTTACCTATCGTATTGAATTTATTGAGTTTTGTTTGGTTATCAACAGAAAACTAGCTGTATAAAAACATTAATAATAAATATCTTTAAATATATATACCTTTATTTTTATTTTTTGCTAGCCAGCTTCGTATTTGCGTTTATCTGTTTTTTTAATCAGTACTTCTTACTTGAAGGCAAAATCTCTATACTATTGACCCTTTCCTAATTTGAATTTCCAAACCAATAAACGCGAGGTGCGTGGTGGATTTCCCTTCTCGTTTTGATGTCATTGTCATCGGCGGTGGCCATGCCGGTACTGAAGCTGCCTTAGCAGCAGCACGTATGGGCGTCAAGACACTTTTGTTAACGCATAACATAGAAACCCTAGGGCAAATGAGCTGTAACCCTGCCATTGGCGGTATAGGCAAAAGCCATTTAGTCAAAGAAATTGATGCGTTAGGTGGTGCAATGGCGCACGCTACAGACCGTGGCGGCATACAATTTAGAATTTTAAACAGCCGTAAAGGCCCAGCTGTAAGAGCTACTCGCGCCCAAGCTGATCGTATTTTGTACAAAGCAGCGGTACGTGAAATTTTAGAAAACCAAGAAAATTTATGGCTATTTCAACAAGCAGCAGATGATTTAATTGTTGAGCAAGACCAAGTAAAAGGCGTAGTAACCCAAATGGGTTTACGTTTTTTTGCAGACCAAGTCGTACTTACAACAGGTACGTTCTTAGGTGGTTTAATTCATATAGGCCTGCAAAATTATTCAGGCGGACGCGCAGGTGATCCGCCCTCTATTGCTTTAGCTAAACGCTTACGTGAATTACCTTTACGCGTTGGTCGTTTAAAAACAGGAACTCCCCCGCGTATTGATGCACGTTCTGTTGATTTTTCTGTAATGACAGAACAACCTGGAGATACGCCTTTACCTGTCATGTCTTACTTAGGTTCGGTAGAAGAACATCCAGAGCAAATTAGCTGTTGGATAACTCATACCAATGAGCGTACCCATGAGATTATTCGTAAAAATCTTGATCGCTCGCCTATGTATTCAGGTGTTATTGAAGGTATTGGTCCGCGCTACTGTCCATCGATTGAAGATAAAATTCATCGTTTTGCAGATAAAAACAGTCATCAAGTTTTTTTAGAACCTGAAGGCTTAAAAACCCATGAGCTTTATCCAAACGGAATATCGACCTCATTACCTTTTGATGTGCAATTAGAATTAGTCCGCTCAATGCGTGGCTTAGAGAACGCACATATTCTGCGTCCTGGTTATGCCATTGAGTACGATTACTTTGATCCACGCGATCTTAAGTACTCAATGGAAACCAAACATATTCATGGTTTATTCTTTGCTGGCCAAATTAATGGCACCACAGGCTATGAAGAGGCGGGTGTACAAGGGCTATTAGCAGGAACTAACGCCGCCTTACGCAGTCAAGGCAAAGACAGTTGGCATCCTCGTCGTGATGAAGCTTACCTTGGTGTGCTAATTGACGACCTTATTACCTTAGGAACCCAAGAACCTTATCGTATGTTTACTTCTCGTGCTGAATATCGCTTAATTCTGCGTGAAGATAATGCCGATATGCGCTTAACCGAAAAAGGGCGTGAATTAGGCTTGGTAGACGATAAACGTTGGGCCGTTTTTGAAGCTAAACGTGAAGCTATTGCGCAAGAAGAGCAGCGCCTGAAATCCACTTGGATTCGTCCTAATACTGCAGTGGGCGATGCTTACGCTCAGCGCTTTGGCACCGAGCTAGCGCATGAATACAGCTTACTTAATCTGCTAGCACGACCTGAAGTTGATTATGCAGGTTTAGTTGAAGTAACGGGTGAAGGCTTGCAAGAACCTCAAGCCGCTGAACAAGTTGAGATACGCACTAAGTACGCAGGTTATATTGAGCGTCAGCTTGAAGATATTGAAAAAGTACGTGCTAGTGAAGAAACCCAAATCCCACAAGATATTGATTACACGGTAATTTCAGGATTATCCAATGAAATTCAAAGCAAACTAACTAATGGTCGCCCGCAAACACTAGGACAAGCGTCACGCATTCCAGGTGTTACACCAGCGGCTATTTCGTTACTTATGATTCACCTTAAAAAACGCGCTAACTCCATTTCAGTGCTAAAGCAGGAAACACCATGACAGTCACAGCCGAGCATGCTAGTGAATTAAATCAAGGCGCAAAAAGCCTTGGTTTAAGCTTAAGCCAAGCACAGCAAGATAAGCTTTTAGCTTATTTGGCGTTGTTGATTAAATGGAATAAAGCCTACAACCTAACAGCTGTACGTGATCCCGATGAAATGGTGTCACGTCATTTGTTAGATAGCTTAAGCGTAGTAAAGCATGTACAGCAAGTTGGCGATAATTTGCTCGATGTAGGCAGTGGCGGTGGTATGCCTGGCATTCCACTGGCCATTATCTATCCACAGCGAAAAGTCACTTTATTAGATTCAAATGGTAAAAAAACGCGTTTTTTAACTCAGGTAAAACTTGAGCTGGGTCTGGATAATGTTGATGTTATCCACAAACGCGTAGAGGAGTACGTACCTAAGCAGCCATTTACAGGTATTATCTCAAGAGCCTTTAGTGCACTGGATAACTTTACGAACTGGACACGCCACCTAGGTGATCAGCATACACAATGGCTGGCGATGAAAGGCATACATCCTGATGATGAACTGCAAGTTGTAGCTGAAGATTTCCAGCTAACACACTGTCATGTGCTCCAAGTGCCAGGTTGCCAAGGACAGCGACATTTACTTATTTTGCAACATAGCCACAAGGAATAAGCCATATGGGAAAAATTTTTGCCATCGCCAATCAAAAAGGTGGAGTCGGTAAAACAACCACCTGCGTTAATTTGGCAGCCTCTTTAGTGGCAACAAAACGACGTGTTTTATTAATTGATCTTGATCCACAGGGAAACGCTACTACAGGCAGCGCTGTGGATAAACATGACTTAGAAAACTCTATTTATGATGTGCTAACAGATCAATGTACTGTCGCTGAAGCCATGCAATATTCTGAGCATGGTGGATATCAATTATTACCTTCTAATCGTGATTTAACGGCTGCTGAAGTTGCTTTACTGGATGTTAAGAATAAAGAACGGCGTTTAGAAAAAGCCTTGGCACCTATTAAAGACAATTACGATTATATCTTGATTGACTGCCCTCCTTCACTGAACATGCTCACTGTAAATGCGTTGGCGGCTGCTGATTCTGTCATTATTCCAATGCAATGCGAGTATTATGCGTTAGAGGGGTTGACGGATCTTGTAGGCAGCATTCAACAAATTGCGGCTGTTGTTAATCCAAAATTAAAAATTGAAGGTGTTTTGCGTACTATGTATGACCCACGTATGAGTTTAACTGTTGATGTGTCTGAGCAGTTAAAACAACACTTTCCTGATGAACTCTATGATACTGTTATACCAAGAAATATTCGTTTGGCAGAAGCGCCAAGCTTTGGGATGCCTGTTTTGGCATACGATAAAAGTTCAAAAGGTGCTCAGGCCTATTTAGCGCTAGCTAAAGAGCTAGCACGACGTCAACGTGCACAAAAGCGCACCACCGCAGTACAGGATTGAGGGTAAGACATGGCTGTAAAAAAACGTGGATTAGGACGTGGTCTTGATGCGCTATTAGATGGAGCTAAATTAGGTGCAAATAAAGAAGCCACCACTGAAAATAGCTCACAGCTAACAACAGCTGAAAATGACCATGTACGTGAATTACCCGTTACTAAATTACAACGTGGCCAATACCAGCCTCGTCGCGATATGGACCCGCAAGCGCTAGAAGAACTAGCGAAATCCATCAAAGCTCAAGGCATTATGCAGCCTATTATTGTGCGTGCTATCACTGCCAACAAGTATGAAATTATTGCCGGCGAACGGCGCTGGCGAGCGGCACAACAAGCCGGTTTAGAGCAAGTGCCTGTTATTATACGTGACGTACCTGATGAAGCAGCCATTGCTATGGCGCTAATCGAAAATATTCAACGTGAAGACCTAAACCCAATCGAAGAAGCTGTCGCACTACAGCGTTTACAGCAAGAATTCGAACTTACTCAGCAAGAAGTGGCTGATGCGGTTGGTAAGTCACGTCCTGCCGTAGCCAATCTTTTACGTCTATTACAATTACCTGAGGAAATTAAAACGTTTTTATCTCATGGTGATATTGAAATGGGGCATGCTAGAGCTCTTTTAGGCCTAGAGCAAAATCAACAATTACAGTTAGTACAGGAAATTATAGCTAAAGGTCTAACGGTGCGACAAACTGAAGCACTGGTAAAGCAACTGCAAGCCTCTAAAACCCCTGTTGAAAAAGCTAAGCCAGATCCTGACATAGCACGCCTAGAACAGCGTCTTGCTGAGCGTTTAGGAGCTAATGTACAGATTAAACATAATGAGAAAGGTAAAGGACAATTGGTTATCCATTACACCAATCTCGATGAACTGCAGGGTGTTTTAGCGCATATCCGCTAAAATTTTTAGAAAAATTTAGGGAAAGCGCTGGCTAGCAGTTGAATGCAACGCTTTCCCTATCTATACTCTTGCGCGCAAAAATAGCAAAGTTATTTTTTTCAAGCCTTGTATAATGATTGGCTTCACTAAACGAATAAAGTAAATTGGGTGCTTTTACATGACCAGTAGAAACAAAGTACCTTTTTACCGTTTAGCTGTATTTAAAGTTTTGCTATTTCAAGCGGCAATAGTTTGTCTGCTAGGGTTGGTTTTTTTACTAGCCCGAGGTTCTGTTGCTGGATATTCAGCCTTATTGGGAGGGCTGACGGCTTTAGTGCCAAACGCGTTTTTTAGTTTTAAAGCCTTTCGTTATTATGGTGCGCGTTCAATACACTCTATTTTGCAGTCTTTTTGGGCGGGCGAAGTAGGAAAAATGATTCTTACAGCAGCGTTTTTTGCGGTGTTGTTTATAGGAGTGAAACCGTTAGATATCTTAGCGGTATTTACGGTGTTTGTAGCAGTACAAATGAGTGCAGCTGCATCACTTCTTTTGATGAAAGCTTTCTAAGCATTAGGCACTTGAGGCGTTTATGGCTGATACACCTGTTGAATATATTAAGCATCACTTAACGAATCTGACCTATGGTCAGAAGACTGATGGTACTTGGGGCTTTGCCCAAAATGCTACAGAAGCTCAGCAAATGGGTTTTTGGTCAATTAACGTAGACACTATGGCAATGTCCTTGTTGATGGGCTTGGTGTTTTTGTTTTTGTTCCGTCGTGTAGCAAAGCGTGCTAATGCAGGTGTACCAACTGGTTTAGCTAACTTCGTTGAAGTAACCGTTGAATTCGTACAGAACATGGTTAAAGACACTTTCCATGGCAAAAGTAAAGTTATCGCACCATTGGCGCTAACTATTTTTGTTTGGGTGTTGTTGATGAACAGCTTAAAGTGGATCCCTGTCGACTTTATTCCAGCCGTTGCTCACTATGCGGGGCTTCCAGCCTTTAAATACGTACCAACAGCAGACCCAAATGCCACTTTTGGTTTGTCTATTGGCGTATTCTTCTTGATTATTTTCTACAGCTTTAAAGTTAAAGGTGCAGGTGGTTTCATTAAGGAACTCTCATTCACGCCGTTTACTCATTGGGCGCTGATTCCATTTAACTTGTTTTTAGAGATTTTAGGACTATTAACTAAACCACTAAGCCTTGCGTTGCGTCTGTTTGGTAACATGTACGCTGGTGAAGTTGTGTTTATCCTAATTGCGCTACTGCCGTTATACGCACAGTGGGCGCTTTATGGGCCTTGGGCAATTTTCCATATCTTGGTAATCCCATTACAGGCCTTTATTTTCATGGTGTTGACGATCGTTTACCTGAGCGCAGCCCACGAAACCCATTGACGCATAGCGCGCGTTAATCGAAATAACTAACTGCTTTACTTAACCACTTAAAAAACTCTAGGAGTACCTATGGAAATCGCGCAAATCGCAATCATCGCTGCTGCCATCATTATCGGTCTAGCTGCATTAGCTACTGGTATTGGCTTCGCTTTACTAGGCGGTAAATTGTTAGAGTCTACAGCTCGTCAACCTGAGTTAGCTCCACAATTACAAACCAAAACCTTCATCATGGCTGGTTTACTTGATGCTGTGCCTATGATTGGTGTTGGTATCGCGATGTACCTAATTTTCGTTGTTGCGGGTTAATTAAAGAATCCTAAAGCGGCAGGCATTGCTTGCCGTTTTACCTTTCTTAACAAACAACGAAATGGCATGAGGTGACGCGTAGTGAATATGAATGCGACCATTATCGGTCAATTAATTGCGTTCGCTATTTTCGTCTGGTTTTGTATGAAGTTTGTATGGCCTCCAATTACGGGTGCCATGGAAGCTCGCCAGAAAAAAATCACAGAAGGTTTAGACGCAGCGGGGCGCGCTGAAAAAGCTTTGCAAGAAGCTCAAGCAGACGCTGAAAAATTGTTGCGTGAAACAAAGCAAACCGCTTCTGAGATTCTCGAAAAAGCGAACAAGACAGCAAACGAAATTGTTGAAGAAGCAAAACAACAGGCTCGTGCTGAAGGTGAACGTTTGATTGCTAGTGCCAAGACAGAAATTGATCTTGAAATTAGCCGTGCTAAAGAAGAACTTCGCTCACAGGTAGCTGTATTAGCTATTACAGGTGCTGAGAAAATTCTTGAAACGTCAATTGACGCTCAAGCGCACAATCAAATGGTCGAGAAATTGGCCGCTCAACTTTAAGCGAGGCTAGCGATGCTCAATACAATTACGCTCGCTCGGCCTTACGCTAAAGCCGCTTACGAGTTTGCTGCTGGTGCTGGACAAGCGGATGCTTGGACTGCTTTATTGGCTTTAACAGCATCTGCTGTTGAAGACACAGTAGTACTTGAGCAGCTTGGAAATCCAGAGTTAAGCAGCGAGCAAAAAGTAGCGCTCCTAGCTCAATTGAGTGAAGCAGCTGACAATAAAGACTTTGTCAACTTTCTTCACGTACTCGGCGAAAATGATCGTCTGGCAATATTGCCGGCTGTTTACGAAGCTTTCTTTGAAATGAAAGAAGAAGCTGATCGTACACAAGTAGTCGAAGTGCAGTCTGCTTTTGAGTTAAGTGCAGAGCAACTCCAAACATTGGCTGCCGCCCTATCCAAGCGGCTAGATCGCACCGTCATCCCGCAAGCGAGTGTTAATAAAGCCCTTCTGGGTGGTTTAGTAATTCGCGCCGGTGACTTAGTAATTGACGGCTCGGTCCGCGGCAAACTTGATAAGTTAGCCGAAGCGTTGAAATCCTGATTTGAGGGACATGGCATGCAGCAACTGAATCCTTCCGAAATTAGCGAGATCATCAAGCAACGTATTGCAAAGCTTGATGTATCTGCGCAAGCCCGTAATGAGGGCACTATCGTTAGCTTGTCTGACGGTATCGTACGTATCCACGGCCTAACAGACGTGATGTACGGTGAAATGATTGAATTCCCTGGTGGCATTTATGGTTTAGCACTTAACTTAGAGCGTGACTCTGTAGGTGCAGTAATCTTAGGTAGCTACTTAGGTTTAACCGAAGGCATGAGTGCAAAATGCACTGGCCGCATTCTTGAAGTTCCAGTAGGTCCAGAACTTCTAGGTCGTGTGGTTGATGCTTTAGGTAATCCAATTGATGGTAAAGGCCCAATCGAAGCAAAATTAACTGATGCAGTTGAAAAGGTTGCTCCGGGTGTGATTTGGCGTCAATCGGTAGATCAACCTGTTCAAACAGGTTATAAATCTGTCGATGCAATGATTCCAGTTGGTCGTGGTCAGCGTGAGTTGATTATTGGCGACCGTCAGATTGGTAAAACAGCATTAGCAGTTGATGCCATCATCAACCAAAAAGACAGCGGCATTCGTTGCGTATATGTAGCTATTGGTCAGAAACAATCTACCATTGCTAACGTTGTGCGCAAATTAGAAGAAGCCGGTGCTCTAGCTAACACTATTGTTGTGGTGGCAAGTGCTTCTGAATCAGCAGCACTACAATACTTAGCACCATACTCTGGTTGTACTATGGGCGAGTATTTCCGTGATCGCGGCGAAGATGCACTGATTGTTTATGATGACTTATCTAAACAAGCGGTAGCTTATCGTCAAATTTCTCTATTACTACGTCGTCCGCCTGGACGTGAAGCTTATCCAGGTGACGTGTTCTACCTCCACAGCCGTTTATTGGAGCGTGCAGCACGTGTATCGGCGGACTACGTAGAGAACTTCACTAAGGGTGAAGTGAAAGGTAAAACAGGTTCTTTAACTGCATTACCTATCATTGAAACCCAAGCCGGTGACGTTTCTGCATTCGTTCCAACCAACGTAATTTCTATTACTGACGGCCAGATCTTCCTAGAGTCTGCTATGTTCAACTCAGGTATCCGTCCAGCGGTTAACGCTGGTATTTCGGTATCTCGTGTAGGTGGCGCAGCACAGACCAAAGTGATCAAAAAACTGTCAGGCGGTATCCGTACTGCGTTGGCGCAATATCGTGAATTGGCAGCATTCGCCCAATTCGCATCTGATCTGGACGAAGCAACTCGTAAGCAGCTTGAGCATGGTCAGCGCGTAACTGAGCTGATGAAGCAAAAGCAATATGCTCCTATGTCTGTCGCTGATATGGCGATTGTACTTTACGCAGCAGAACGTGGCTTCTTAGCTGACGTTGCTGTAGAAAAAATAGGTGCTTTTGAGGCTGGCCTATTGGCATTCTTCAAACGTGATTGCGCTGAATTAGTAGCAAAAATCAACGTGAAGGGTGACTTTAACGACGAAATCGACGCTGGCATTAAAGCAGGCATCGAGAAGTTCAAGGCTACTCAGAGCTGGTAAGTCGAGTGCGGGAGTTATTTTAACTCCCGCATGCTAACCTGATAGGGTGTGAAATGGCAGGCGCAAAAGAGATTCGCGGTAAAATTGCGAGCATCAAAAGCACGCAAAAGATCACCAGCGCCATGGAGAAAGTTGCGGTTAGTAAGATGCGCAAAGCACAAATGCGCATGGCTGCTGGTCGCCCTTATGCTCAGCATATCCGTCAAGTGATTGGTCACTTGGCACAAGCCAATGCTGAATATAAGCATGTTCTCATGGTTGATCGTCCGGTCAAACGTGTAGGCTACATTGTAGTATCTACTGACCGTGGTCTTTGCGGCGGCCTGAACTTTAACCTGTTCAAGGCCCTGATTAAAAATATGACGGAGTGGCACGATCAGGACGTAGAGATTGATCTATGTATGATTGGTAGCAAAGGTGCTAGCTTCTTCCGTAGCTTGGGCGGAAATATCGTTGCAGCTGTTAGCAACCTTGGCGAAGAGCCATCACTGAACCAACTTGTTGGTAGCGTTAAAGTGATGCTGAAGTCTTTCGTTGAAGGTCGTCTAGATCGCGTGTACTTGGTATCTAATAAGTTTATTAACTCAATGACGCAAAAGCCGAACATTGATCAGTTAGTACCTTTAGCTGCCACAGACGATTTAGAACAAGCCAAAGGTGCATCTTGGGATTACATCTACGAACCTGACGCGCAGCATTTATTGGATGCGTTAATTAAAAGGTACTTAGAGTCTCAAGTGTATCAAGCTGTGATTGAAAATAACGCTTGTGAGCAAGCTGCGCGAATGATCGCCATGAAAAATGCGACCGATAACGCAGGCGAGCTTATTGATAACCTACAACTGGTTTACAACAAAGCCCGCCAAGCAGCAATTACGCAAGAAATTTCAGAAATCGTCGGCGGCGCTGCCGCGGTTTAGAACGGTTCAAATATTCAGAGGAACCAGATATGAGTAGCGGACGTATCGTTCAAATCATCGGCGCCGTTATCGACGTGGAATTTCCACGCGACAAGGTACCGAATGTATATGACGCACTGAATGTTCAGGGCGTTGAGACTGTACTTGAAGTGCAACAACAGTTGGGTGATGGCGTAGTACGTACTATCGCCATGGGCTCAACTGGTGGTTTAAAACGTGGCTTAGAAGTTACTAACACTAATGGTCCAATCACTGTACCTGTGGGCGTTAAAACCCTAGGTCGTATCATGGACGTACTAGGTAACCCAATCGACGAAGCGGGCCCTATTGGCGAAGAAGAGCGTTGGGGTATTCACCGTGAAGCGCCATCTTATGCTGAACAAGCAGGTGGTAGCGATCTTTTAGAGACAGGTATTAAGGTAATTGACCTTGTTTGCCCATTCTCAAAAGGCGGTAAAGTAGGTCTATTCGGTGGTGCGGGTGTTGGTAAAACCGTAAACATGATGGAGCTTATCCGTAACATCGCTATTGAGCACAGTGGTTTCTCTGTGTTTGCTGGTGTAGGTGAGCGTACTCGTGAAGGTAACGACTTCTACCACGAAATGAAAGACTCAAACGTACTAGATAAAGTGGCACTAGTATACGGCCAAATGAACGAGCCACCAGGAAACCGTTTACGTGTTGCCTTGACTGGTTTGACCATGGCTGAGAAATTCCGTGACGAAGGCCGTGACGTACTGTTGTTTATTGACAACATTTACCGTTACACACTAGCCGGTACAGAAGTATCTGCACTGCTAGGTCGTATGCCATCAGCAGTAGGTTACCAGCCAACACTGGCAGAAGAAATGGGTGTTCTACAAGAGCGTATTACTTCTACCAAGAAAGGCTCTATTACTTCTATCCAAGCCGTATATGTACCTGCGGACGACTTAACTGACCCGTCTCCAGCGACTACCTTTGCTCACTTGGACGCCACAGTTGTATTGTCTCGTGATATCGCATCGCTTGGTATTTACCCAGCGATTGATCCGCTAGACTCAACTTCACGTCAACTTGATCCGCTAGTGATTGGTGATGAACATTACCAAACAGCACGCCAAGTACAATTTGTTCTTCAGCGCTACAAAGAGCTGAAAGATATTATTGCTATTCTTGGTATGGACGAGTTGTCTGAAAGCGATAAACAACTTGTAGCACGTGCACGTAAAATCCAACGTTTCTTGTCACAACCATTCTTCGTGGCAGAAGTGTTCACTGGTGCGCCTGGTAAATACGTTCCTTTGAAAGACACTATCCGTGCGTTCAAAGGCATCCTAGCGGGTGAATATGACGAATTACCAGAACAAGCGTTCTACATGGTTGGTTCTATCGAAGAAGCAATCGAAAAAGCAAAAAATCTATAATTTAGATTGATGCAAGGTAAGACGGCCTAGGTCGTCTTACCCTAAACGAGGCGATTACTATGGCCAAGACAGTACACTGCGATATCGTAAGCGCAGAAGAAGCGCTGTTCTCCGGTGAGGTAGAGATGGTCGTTGCTCATGGCAGCATGGGTGATTTAGGTATCCTGCCGGGCCACACGCCGCTACTTTCAAGCATTGATCCAGGTCCTGTACGTGTGATCAAAGAGGGTGGTGCCGAAGAGATGTTTTATATCTCTGGTGGTTTCATCGAAGTACAGCCAACACTGGTAAAAGTGCTTGCTGATACAGCTATTCGTGCTAATGATTTAGACGAAGCTGCTATTTTAGCGGCGAAACAAGAAGCGGAGCGTGCGATGAGTAACCAAAGTGCAGACTTTGATTACAAAGCAGCCGCGATCCGTTTAGCTGAAGCAACTGCTCAGATTCGTACAGTTAATGAATTACGCGATAAAAGAAAGCGTTAATTTATTATGAGCTTCAGTGATAGATGAAAGGGTAGCTGCGGCTACCCTTTTTTCGTTTTAGATATATTTGATATGCTGTCGCTTTCAAAGCGTTAATTAGGAAATACGCGTATGTCACTCGATATTATTATTCTTGCGGCGGGGCAAGGAACGCGCATGCGTTCATCATTACCAAAGGTTTTACACCCAGTTGCAGGTCGCTCCATGGTGGGGCATGTTGTGCATACAGCTCAGCAGCTAACTCCAACAAGCATTCAAGTTGTTATTGGCCATGGCGCGCAAAAGGTTCGAGAGCATTTCGCGGATCAAAGTATTAGCTTTGCGGTGCAAGAACAACAACTTGGAACTGGGCATGCTGTAGCTCAAGCACTACCTAATTTAACAGCGGAACGGGTGCTAATTTTATATGGTGATGTACCACTTATAACCAAGGACACATTGTTAGGCTTATTAGCTAAAGTACAGCCTAAACAGATAGGTTTACTCACGGTGCTCTTAGATGACCCTACAGGTTATGGGCGTATTGTGCGTGATAGTGATGGCAAGGTTCAGGCCATTGTTGAGCATAAAGACGCCAATGATGCTCAACGCTTAATTAAAGAAGGAAACACAGGTATTTTAGCTGTTCCTCGTGCCTGTTTAGTGGAGTGGCTGGGTAAACTGTCTAATAACAATGCCCAAGGTGAGTATTACCTAACTGATATTATTGCCATGGCAGTAGCTGATGGATTTACCGTGGCAACGGAAATTGCCCAAGATGCAATAGAAGTCCAAGGGGCTAATGATCGTTTACAACTTTCAGAGTTAGAACGTCATTATCAATACCGCTCAGCTTTAGCTTTAATGAAGCAGGGCGTAACTTTGCGTGATCCTGCTCGTTTTGATATTCGAGGCGAAGTGATTGTAGGCAAAGATGTACTTATTGATGTGAATGTTATTTTAGAAGGCAGTGTGCTTATTGAAGATAATGTGCACATTGGTGCCAACTGCTATATCAAAGATTCTGTTTTGCGTAATGGCGCTATTATCAAAGCTAATAGTTATTTAGAGGGCGCTGAGGTTGGTAATGCAGCCGATTGCGGACCTTTTGCTCGCTTGCGTCAAGGCGCTATTTTAGGTGCTCAAGCACATGTGGGAAATTTTGTTGAGTTAAAAAATACACGCTTAGGCGAAGGTGCTAAAGCAGGGCACTTAGCTTATTTGGGTGATAGCGATATTGGTGCACGTACCAATATTGGCGCAGGCACTATTACTTGTAATTATGATGGAGCGAATAAACACAAAACAGTCATGGCAGAAGATGTGTTTATTGGCTCAAACAGCTCATTGGTGGCACCTGTTAATCTAGGTGCAGGTGCAACCACAGGGGCAGGATCTACAATTACTGGAGATGTACCAGCAGGCGCATTAGCGGTAGGCCGCGCCCGCCAACGTAATATTGAAAATTGGCAGCGCCCTGTAAAGAAAAAGTGAGATAAACAGCAGCCTTGTTTGGTTTTACAGGGCTGCTTATTGATGATTATTTTTTACTGTAAAGGCCGCTTCAATTTCTTGTTTTAACTCGAGACGCATATTTAGTAAAAAACTCAGCTCAGCCATAACAAAAAGGGGTCCTATGGCAAGTCCCATAATGTCATCAATAAATGCTGGTTTTCTACCCTCAAAAAAATGCCCAATAAATTGGATAATCCAACCAACAATAAAGAGCCCCGCTCCTACAATTAACCATGCAAATGCAAAAAGCTGCACTATGTAATTACTGAGAAAATAACAAAAAAACAAAAATAGGCACATGGCTAAGCCTAACCTAAAATCAAGGCATAGATAGTAACTACTGGCGATAATGACAAGCACCAAAGTGGGGGTAATGGCAAGCTGGCCAATATAAAATAACGGGTGGGCCAAGATAATAGCAACAGAGAGCACTATCATAGGAATCCCAATAAAGTGCGTCAAAATATTGTTGGGGTTACGATGATAGGCTGCATAGTTAATCAGTTGTGTTGATAAGCTTTTCATTAGATTTATCCTGCTTAAATGAGTGACAACGTCCTCCACTATCAACTAATTTATAGAGTTAATTTTTAAAAATTAAAGCAGGTGAGCATTTTCGCGATAACTGGTATGGATTTAGTTGCTAATAGTAGGAAAAGCGGTTTTTCTCTGCTATTTGGCTATTGAGCGTCCAGTAATCATAAATTATTCCAATTAAAAATAAGCCACCTGACACTAAGTAAAGCAGCCCAGTAAGCCATTTTTTTTGGTAAAAACGATGAATACCAAAAATACCTAAAAAAGCCAGTAACAACCAAGCAATATTGTAGTCATATAAACCAGGTTGGAAAGTATTCGATGCTCTACGGTCCATGCTCGGAACTAGGAATAAATCAATCAACCAGCCAACACCAAGCAACCCTAAGGTAAAAAACCATAGCGTTCCTGTTAAAGGCTTGCCATAGTAAAACCTATGAGCGCCTGTAAAACCAAAAACCCACAGAGCGTAACCAATAACTATTGAGTGCGATTTGTGAAGATACATAGGTTTCATAGCCGTTGTCCTAATATTCAATTCATTTCTTAGAAGAAGAATATGTCAAGTAGTTCATAAAATATGCCATTTATAGTTATCTATGGTGAGTTTGCTTAGAGCACCGTATTATGGGTAGCACTTTACAGCGTTGAACCAATTCATTCATTACACTAGCCACAGGGTCAGATTTTTATTTGGAAGTCTTATGAAGTATCTTAGTTTTTTAGTTGTGTGCTTTTTGTTAGCGTCCTGCTCACCTACAGGCATTAATAATGATTACTCTTCGGTTGGGCAAGACAGCCGCACGCAATTTATCGTGCTGCACTATACTGCCACGGACCTTACAAACTCATTACGCTTATTAACGCAAGAACAAGTGAGTGCGCATTACTTAATTAATGATAATCCGCCAACGGTTTATCGCTTAGTTGATGAAAATAAAAGGGCATGGCACGCAGGTAATAGCTTTTGGCAGGGGCGTAGTTGGCTTAATTCCAGCTCAATAGGTATTGAAATGGTGAACTTTGGATATCTTGAAACAGATAAAGGACGCCAATACCAAGCATGGAGTGAACCACAAATTGAACAACTGATAGTGTTGTTAAAAAATTTAGTAAAGCAACACAATATAAAACCCAATGCTATTGTAGGGCATAATGAAATAGCACCGCAGCGTAAGCAAGATCCGGGTCCTTTATTTCCTTGGAAACGTTTAGCTGATGAAGGCTTAATTATTTGGCCTGACGCAGAGCTAGTAGAGCGGTATCAAGTAAAATATATAAAAAGCTTACCTAATGTTTTGTGGTTTCAAGAGAAGTTAGCAGAGGTAGGTTATTTAGTGCCGTTAACAGGTGAATTAGACGAAGAAACTACGAATGTTATTAGTGTATTTCAAATGAAATATCGACCACAAAATTTTCGTGGTATTCCAGATGCACAGACGGCAGCATTGCTTGAAGCATTGCTAGCGGCACAGGCTAGTATCTAAAAAGGTAGTTATGTTAAATATTTTGTGGCTTGGCTTTTTTGTTGTTGCGGCTATTGCAGGAGCTATTGGCTGGTATAACGGCAATCCTGAAGTATGGGCTGATATTGTAAAAAGTTTATTTGAAATGGCACGTTTGTCAGTTGATATTATGATAGTGCTATTTGGTACGTTAACCCTTTGGTTGGGCTTGTTACGTATTGCGGAAAAGTCTGGATTAGTCAATTTCTTAGCTAAAATATTAGGCCCTTTATTTGCACGCTTAATGCCAGAAGTGCCGCGTGGCCATCCAGCATTAGGTTTAATTACCATGAACTTTGCAGCTAACGGTTTAGGTCTAGATAATGCAGCAACACCTATTGGGCTTAAAGCTATGCATGCTTTGCAAGAACTAAACCCCAATAAAAATACGGCTAGCAATGCACAAATTTTATTCTTGGTAATGAATGCCTCTTCTTTGACCTTATTACCTGTTACGTTATTTATGTATCGTTTACAGCAAGGGGCGGCCGACCCAACCTTAGTATTCCTCCCTATATTATTAGCCACTACAGCCTCTTCTTTAGTTGGTTTATTAAGCGTTGCTTTTATGCAGCGTTTGCGGATTTTCGATAAAGTGGTTTTAGCCTACTTAGTTCCAGCTGCTTTATTGCTTGGCTTGTTTATGGCGTTGTTGGCCAGCTTATCAGCAACAGCGTTAACTAGTCTGTCTTCTTTATTAGGAAACCTAACCTTATTTAGTGTGATTGTTGTTTTTTTACTACTTGGTGCTTTAAAGAAAGTACCTGTGTATGAAACTTTTTTAGAGGGTGCTAAAGAAGGCTTTGATTATGCCAAAGGTATTTTGCCCTATTTGGTTGCCATGCTCTGTGCTGTAGGTGTTTTGCGGGCATCGGGAGCGCTGGATTATGCTCTAGATGGCATTCGTTACTTAGTTGCTTTATTCCATCTTGATACTGCCTTTGTTGATGCGTTACCAACTGCCTTAGTGAAACCATTTTCAGGTAGTGCAGCACGAGCTATGATGATAGATACTATGCAAAGCCATGGCGTGGATAGTTTTCCAGCGTTAGTAGCCGCTACTATTCAAGGCAGCACCGAAACCACATTTTATGTATTAGCTGTTTATTTTGGAGCGGTAGGTATTCAGCGAGTGCGCCATTCGGTAGGTTGTGCCTTGTTAGCTGAGTTTGCAGGTGTTGTAGCAGCTATTGGCGTATGTTATTGGTTTTTTGCGTAATGAGCGACAGGTCTGGATAAAGCCGAAGTTTATAGATTCTTTACCTATATTGGAAAGCACTAAACGTAAACTTCGGCGTTTTAGATATTACTTAATTAGGCGTAGAATGAAAGGAACACGGAAGCTTTCACCTTTAGAAGTTTTAACCGCGCCCATGATGCAGAATACTAAGTTAGCAATACTTAGAATCAGCATGAACACTATACCAATTACAATGAAAGCTAAAATAACACTTATAAAATAACCAATAAGCATAGTAATGGATAAGTTTAATGCTTCTTTGGCTTGATCTTGAACATAAGCATCGTCTTTTTTAATTAAGTACAAAATCAAGCTAGGAATAAAACCAAAAAAGATAGTACCAATCCAAATGAGTAAACTAGTGTTTTTTGACTCTTGGTTTGTAGCTGTTATGCTTTGCGCTGCTGGTTGAGCTGGAGCTTGTTGTTGAACAGGTTCTGGAGTGTTTGTATCTGACATGAGATGTTTTCCTTTTAACAAAGTAGCTTTAGTACTTGGGTTATTGAGTTTATGTGCTTTACATACCCAGTTTGCAACTTTACAAGATAAATTAAAATGCCGCTATTAAAAGCTGCGAAATGTATTCTAGTTTTAATTTTTTTTTACTAATTTTGCTCAAGGTTTTCGATTAAGGCCTTTGTAAAACTTAGATCTATCTGCAAGTTCCCATGATTACCTAAATCTAAAACAAGGCGTAAATAATGGCGTGAAAATAAGCTATTCCAGTTTTTTGGAGCATTCATATCAAGTAGCTCATTCCAGCTCCAAACCTTAAGTGGAAAACTTTTAGCCAGTAAATTAATGATAGCCAGTGTGTTGCTTGCATCTAAAGGTATGGCTAAATCTACATCGCCGATATGCTGGCTTGTGGCAAAAGAACCTATAACAGAGAAAGACAAAGTGCTCTTTTGTAATTTATTAATTAGATGTTGAGCTATCTCCTTTTGTGCTGTAGATAAGTACTTCTTACCAATAAGTACATATTCATGTTGACGATGTGTCTGCAAAGAGTGTGTAGTTCTGCGCTTAGTCTTTGGATACAACAAAATGCGCTCATCAAATAAAGTAAAGTGCTTGGCTAAACGCTGAGCTATATCCCAAGCTAGGGGAAGTAGCTCTCCTTTGAGGTTATGAGTATTCTCTATCATGCACACAATAGTACCGCCACCAACGGTCTGCTTGTGTAACGCTGCAAAGGTTTGATCAATGTAATCCAAATAGCTTTGGTAGTTGGCTTGTTTGTATAGAAGTGTGTTTGATGAATCAGTTGTATTGATAGAGAAATAAGGAATATTCGATAAAACCAGCTGGACAGGGGCTAGCTGCCAAGTTTGGAGCGCGTATAACGCATCTTTCGCAATAAGCTGATAGCTCAAATTATGTGGGAGTAAGTGCTTGCGCTGTAAATCGTTAATACGTTGTTGAATAGAGTCGCAGCGCTGCGCAGATATCTCAATGCCTATGGCATGGCGGTTCAACTTAGTTGCTGCAACTAGCGTAGTACCTAATCCCGCAAAAGGATCTAATACCGACTGCCCTTCATGAGTAAACTCATCAATAAAAGGTAACATTTGCTCCATCCAGCCCACATCAATGCAGTTAAGCTCGTCATTCGCCACTATATCAGCAGGTACTTTGTAGTTTGGGTCTTCTTGATCCAGTATGAGATAGCTATTCATCTGTACTCCTAAAAAGTACAAAGCGTTCAGGCGTCCAATCAGCGGTTAAATTTCCATTGGCATGAAACACCAGCTTATGGAGTCGGTTGCTAGCATGAGATTGCTGCATAATATCGTAATCAGAGCGTTCAAAAATGACCTGACAATCAGGTGTTTGCCATGCAATATTCCAATAGTAATAACCCGTCTCAACGGAAATAGGCTGCCAATTTAATGCCTTGCTATGTGCAAACACTTGCTCCAGTAATGGCTCTATGGATACACGCTGACTATTAATAAATTTAAGAGTGGTGTTGTTTTGATACTGATTATTATTGATTGTACTTAACTCACGAAAAATAACTTTGTGAATGCCTAAGGATTTTGCCCAATCAAGATAAGCTAACACATCGTCAAGATTCTTTATGCCTTGCTGCTGCACAATGCAAACAAGCGTTATAGAAAAGCGCACAGATAAAACATCTAATACATTACTAAATACAGTATTACTCTGAATGGCCTCATGTGCTCGAAAGCGCATCATCTGCTGATTAATAGCAGAATCGTAATGATGCCGAGAAACTTCAAAACGCTCTATCCCTAATTGTTGTAAGGATAAAATAAGAGGTTTGGCGTTATCTATATCGGCAAATCCGGCTAAATTGCTATAACAGGCCTTCTCTGTCCAGGTACCACCTAACGCTTGCCATTGTAATAGCTCATGAATGGTGGCTATCGCCCAGCTGTGATCATCACTAAACTCAAGCCCAGAAAGAGATAGCCCCAATGGAATATGTATTATCTGTGTTAAAGCACTTGCTAATAACTGATGATAGTTTTCAGGCATAGGTAATTGAGCAGCTGCTTTAAAATTAGCAAAACGTAAGTTCTCTGAGCAAAAACCACAACGTGCGGAACAAGGCTTACTACCGGCATAAGGTGTGAACGTAATGGGTAGTTGAATTTGATAGGGCCGATCATTAATTAGTGTATCAAGCAATTGTTGCGGTCTAGAGCGCAAAGGAATGCCTAGTTTCCGTATTAAGGGCAATAAAGAAGATTGATTGAGTAATGAAGGCTCAGAAGTAGTCAATAAAGGTATCAGCATGCTTATAGATCATAAAAGTGAGAAGCATTGACCGCAATTTACCTCCTAAGTGCGTTTGCATGTAAAATTATCTAAGACAAATGCAAGGACTTAATAAACAGAGTAAACCATGAAGTTCAACTATCTAGCTATAGTAATAAGTGGGTTATTGTCGACAGCGTGCAGTGCACCACTGCCTGCACCGCAAAAAGGAATGGCATGGATTGGTATTGAAACACAACCGGGTCAACAAATGTCAGCACGTCGACTAGACAATAAACCTGTACAAGATGGCCGTTATTTTCAGGTGCAACCTGGTAAACATGCTTTAGAGCTTTTTCTAGCTTACCCAAAAGAAAACATCCAAGGCGATGGTTTGCGTAAATGTGAAGTGCATATTCGTTACGCTGATTTTCTAGCTGATCAGCAGTATAGAATAAAGGCACGCACTAATGGTTGGTCAGTTCGGGCTTGGTTATATGATGAAGCCAATGAGAAGCTGGTTGAAAGCCAACATGTACAGTGTGGAGTAGCAGGCTAACAAAGTTTTTTAAGTTTTTTTAAAAAAACACTTTACAAGCTTTCAGAAGTCTCTATAATGCGCCCTCACGTTGACGGGGTAGCTTACAACGACAACGTAACAAGCTGATTTTTAAAGGATTTTTAAAAAAGAATTTAAAAATAAACGCTTGACAAATTTAGAGGTTAGCGTAACATTCGCAGCCTCGATTGAGACGACGAGTTGTCTTAATCACAGTTCTTTAAAAATTGAATCAAGCAATTCGTGTGGGTGCTTGTGTAGAAAGACTGAGGATCGCAAGATTTATCAGCAACACAAGTAGCTC
>NZ_JAZDRH010000027.1:0-44084 GCF_047470865.1 Pseudomonas sp. F1_0610 | reverse complement strand
TCATGAATGGTTAGATTTAAACATCTTTGACAGCATTGAACAGGCTCAAGAACTTGCTACACAATGGCTTTGGAGTTATAACAACGAACGCCCTCACACTGCTATCGGAGGAGTACCGCCAAGGCAGTTATTACAGGCAGCTTAAATTCTACAAATGAGCACTGTGGAAAATGGGGGGATTACAATAGCCTTTCATTCTAATATCACCAAAGAACAAATAACATTATCTAGCCTATTAATGGGTTTATTGCATAAACACTTAGTAGAAAGAATATAATTAATAAAGATAAAGAATAAAATTTTAGATAAACCACAAAGTTTTTTATTTAAATACACTTATAATCACGCACAATACGTTGACTATTTTGCCATCTGTGCAAATACCTTCTTATTATCGACAATACTATTTTCAAGCATTTGTAGTTTTGTATAGGACATGATTTATACAAAGCATTCGTGCTATTCATTGGAGTGAACACATGAAAAAAATCATTACTGCTTTCGCTATCACTAGCAGCGTTCTTTTAGCTTCAGGCTGTGCTACGGAAGGCTCTCGTGTAGTTGAAGTGCAAAAAGTAAATAGTTATAACACCCAATACCAAGGCCAACGTTCTAAACTTGCAGTAGGCAAATTTGATAATCGCTCTAGCTATATGCGTGGCGTGTTTTCAGACGGCGTTGACCGTTTAGGCGGTCAAGCTAAAACTATTTTAATAACACACTTGCAACAAACTAACCGTTTTAATGTGCTTGATCGTGACAATCTACAGGAAATCAAACAAGAAGCTGGATTTTCTAACACTACTCAGCAAATTAAAGGCGCTAACTACGTAGTAACAGGTGATGTGACTGAATTTGGCCGCAAAGAAGTAGGCGACCATCAGCTGTTTGGTATTCTAGGGCGCGGTAAACAACAAGTTGCCTACGCTAAAGTTAACTTAAATATTGTCGATATTCGCACTTCCGAAGTGGTTTACTCAGTACAAGGGGCTGGGGAATACAGTTTATCTAATCGTGAGATTATTGGTTTTGGTGGTACTGCAAGCTATGACTCTACCTTAAATGGAAAAGTCCTTGATCTTGCTGTACGCGAAGCAGTGAACAACCTAGTTTCTGCTCTAGAAGCAGGTGCATGGCGCCCATAACACAAGGATGACTATGACTATTTTTACTAAAACCAGCATTGTTGCCTTAGCAGCAATGCTCCTCACCGCCTGTGGCACACCTAGGCCTAACCTCTATCAATGGGAAGGCTATCAAGTTCAGGTCTATGAGCGTTTTACTAATAAATCAAGCCCTGAAGCACAAATTGAGCAATTAGAAAAAGGACTGAACATAGCGAATTCAAAAAATGCACAAGTACCACCTGGGTACCATGCACATTTAGGCATGCTCTATGCTGAAATAGGCAAAATGGACCAAATGGTGCAGCAGTTCAAAACAGAGAAAACGCTTTATCCAGAGTCTGCTCAATATATGGACTTTTTATTGCGCAATGTTAAATAAGGACATACTTATGCGTCTTATTCAAATACTAGGCTTAATTAGCTTCCTAGCATTACTCACAGGTTGTGCTTCACAGCAAGCTGAGCAAGTCGATTACTCTGCATTTAAAAATAGTAATCCTAAATCTATTCTTGTACTGCCACCACAAAATCATTCCCCCTCAGTAGAAGCAAGCTATGGCGTACTTTCACAAGTTAGCTATCCTTTGGCAGAAGGTGGTTATTATGTCTTTCCTGTTGCCGTAGTAGCACAAACGTTTCGTGAAAATGGCTTAACAGAAGCAGGCGATATTCATAGTATTAGCCCTGCCAAACTCCGCGAAATATTTGGTGCTGATACCGCTTTGTACCTTACAGTGACAAACTATGGCGTGTCTTATCAAATCATCCAAAGTGAAGTTCGCGTTTCTGTAGAGGGCACGCTAATTGACTTACGCACAGGTGAAACACTCTGGAAAGGTAATGCCACAGCGAGCAATCAGGAAGGCAGTGATAATAGTGGTAACTTAACCGCTAAACTTATCACAGCCGTGGTTAATCAAGTGATCAATACAACCATTAGCGACCCTTCAATTGGTATGGCTAACATAGCTGCAAACCGCTTATTAGCACCTCACGCGAATGGCGGCCTACTCTATGGTCCGCGCGCGCCAGAATCTATAGAGCAATAAGAAATACAAGCCTGTGTTTTGCTAAAACACAGGCTTTACTTTATCTAAAGCATTGAAATTTAATTTAAAAAATCAGGCTAATTCATATATTTTCAGATAGAAAATAGGTGATATAAATCAAAATAAAGCTATAGATAGTCTAGATTTAGAGCATGGCCTTATAAAGCCAAATCGAATATGAAACAATGAAAGGTAACTTTCTACAACTGCCGCTAGTTTATTAGGACAGAGTTATGCGCTTTTTACTTTCCGGTGTAGCTATCATTGTTTTAGCTGTATTTTTATATTTCTTTCAATTTCATCAAAACAATGCGCTGCCTTTACAAGCGGGCTATGACTTATATGAGCAAGAAAATTATCTTCAAGCCTATGAGTTCTTTAAACAAAGAGCAGAACATGACGCTCAAGCGGCTTTTAGTTTGGCATCGATGCACTTAGCTGAAAAAGCGCCACAAGCCTCTCAGCTTGAAGCAGAAAAATGGCTCATTCAAGCAGCTCAGCAAGGAAACAAAAGCGCTTTATATGATTTAGGCTTTTTACGTTTTAAAGCTGTACTTCAAGACACCAGTGACGACGCCAATGGTTTAGCCAGCTTAAAACAGGCAGCTGATTTAGGGGCCACTGAGGCTCAGCTATTCCTAGCTGGAACCTACTTAACAGGCGACTTTAACAAAATAGCGCCAGATATCGAGCAGGCACGCCGCTATTTTAAACAAGCTGAACAAACATCTGACGACCCACTTGCCAAATTCGGATTAGCTATCATTGCTTATAAGCATGATAATGACGCTGTTAGTGCTACCAATATCGCTAAACAGATACTTTCTGACGACTTCCCTATGCCTGCCATACTATTGGCTCAAATCTATAAAGAAGGCGCACAGGGTGTTGAAGCAGATGCTGCATTAGCTGAGCGCTACCAAAAGTTAGCAATGAAGCAGTTGTTTTCAATGTCCTCGTCTTTAGAGCCGAGTGTATTAAGTATTTATGGGGCACTCAATCAAGAGCAAAAGAAACAACTACTCGCTTACTATGAAAAAGCATCTACGCAGAAGGGCAACAGCTATGCTCGCTATGCTTTATTTAACTATTACAATAATGGAAAACTTGTATTTCCAAATCCACAAAAAGCATTGACTTATATTGATCCACTAGTCGCTAATGAAGAACCAAAAGCACTGTATTTAAACTATATAAATACTAAAGAAAACTCACAAAACCTAATAAAGTCAGCGGATGCTAATTATCCAGACGCGGCTTATAGATTGTCGCTCATATACAGCAACAAATATATTGATTTATCTATACAATATGACGAAAAACTAGCCAGTTCTTATTTAAAAAAAGCAGCTGATGCTAAACATACAGAGGCATTACTGGATATCACTAAAGAACTAAATCATTCTGGATTAGACAATCAATCGCTTGAGAAATATACGCTATCCTTATTAGAAAACAACCCTAATAACAGCCTAGCGTTAATGCGTGCCAGCGAAGTTTATGCAAATAAAAATTTATCTATTTATAGCTTAGAAAAATCATTTGAACTGAATAAAAAAGCGGCTTCTTTAAACGATCATGATCATCTTAAACTTGAACTTGCGAAAAAATATGGTTTTGGAATAGGCACAGATCAAAATTTAGAAAAAGCCATGGCAATCTATACTGAAATTTTGCCAACTGCTAAAGAGCGCTATACAGATATTAGTAGCTTAATTGAATTATATTTCACATATGACTTAACAGCCTATATTGATGAAGAACAAATAGTTTCTATACTAGAGCAGGAAATAAAAGATGACGACTATAAAAATGCAAATTACTACGCTAACTATCTATTAAAAAAGGACCCTATAAATAACAAAGAAAAAGCCTTAGCACTGTATAAAAAAGCAAGCCAACAGAGTCGATCAGGAGCCTTAGCCTATGCCAATGCATTGCTAGAGCTGACCGAAGACCAGGATACTGCCGTTGCCCTACTTGTTAATCTATTTACTACTAAAGACAGGGTTACTGGCTCTAAGCTTATAGAGACGCTATCTAAAAAAGAACAAGAGCAAGCTCATTACCTTATTTTCAATGTGGTTAACAAACATCCTAAGATAAAAAAGATTATTTTAGAAATGTCACTATCAGAAAATAATTCTGAAGCTAAAGAATTAGTTAACACATTAGTAGGAAAAGATCCTGATATTACTTTTCTCTATGCAATACAGAAAATTTCTAAAATAAAAGATGTTAATACTTTTCCAGAAGATGAGCTTAATGAATACTATACACTTATATTAAAAGCAGCTGAGTTAGGAAGTACTGAAGCCTATGAATATATAACGGAAAATTTAAATAAAGTAACTTACATTAACGACAAGCCTTATTATAAGTCAAAATTCCAAAAACTAACGGGGTTAAAGGCCAACGACAGCCTTAGTATTTATGAAAAATGTATTAAGCTAGGCAGTGATGAATGTTTACTTAGACTCGGTGAAATCTATCAAAAGGGTTATTATGATACGCCTATAAATTATGAAAAAGCCTTGTATTACTACAACCAAATAAAAAATCAGGACAGCATATTTGTAAAATCCTTAGTACGAGAAACCAAGGAGCACCAGCAAGGGTTAATAGATTTAAAAGCAGGTGCTGAAAAACTTGATCCTACTTCATTATACAATCTGGCTCATGCTTACCAAAAAGGGTTCTATGGCCTACCTAAAAATACTAACCAAGCATTAAACTATTTAAAATTAAGTGCAACTATGGGCTATGAGCCAGCGCTAGAAGAACTGATTGATTACTACTCAGAAGAAAGCCGCATTCAACAAAATAAACAGATTATTTTAACCTACTACAATAAATTAGCTGATCTAGGTAGCAAAAACTACACACGCGAACTGGCGCATCAGTATTTACAGGGTAGTCCATTAGTGGCAGAAGATCGTGCCAAAGCGCGCGAGTATTATACAAAAGCCCTTAATTGGGGCGATGAATTTATTGAATATATGGATGCAGTGGATCTTAGCTTGTCTGTTGCCAATGAAAGCACATTAGCTAAGTACCAACTCGGTAATGCTTATCTTCATGGTAGAGGCATTAAACAGGATGTTGATCAAGGCTTAGCCTATCTTGAACTAGCAGCAGAAGCGCAACACAAATGGGCGATACAAAAGTATGCTGACATTTTGCTCAGTGGCCTTTACAGCTCAGAGCAAAAGCGTTGGCTGGTAGAGCCTAGCAGCCTTTTAGAAAAGACCTTAACTTGGATGAAAAAGCATCCACAGCGCAGCTATTTTGCAGAGAACATTCAGCAATATGAGTCCTTACTCACCCATGACCAAACGAATAGTGCAGCTTTGTATTTTGAGTTAGCTAAACTCGCCAAAAACGATAAGAACTTAGCCCGCTATTGGTATCAAAAAAGCATAAACGCTGGGAACTATACGGCTATTCAAGCGCTTGCCAATATCGCTGATAGCTCTGTAGATATGCAAGCTTATTACCATTTAGGTGCTGATAATCAGGATCAATATTCACAAATACAGCTCGCACTGCAAGCACTGAATAATAGTGACAACAGTACGCTAACCACAAACTACAATACGGCTGTTGCACAGCTAGAAAAAGCGCTTACATCCGCCAATAAAGAACTATCTGAGGTCGCTTTTAAAGAGCTAGAACAGCTTTATCAGCAAGGTATAAAAAACTCGCAAGACATAGTGCTAGCTGCCCCAGATCAAACAAAATATCTCACGTTATTAACAAAGCAAGCTCAGCACCATCCTCAAGCCTTAGTAGCCTTATTTAACTACTATTATAAGTCTGAACCAGAACAAGCCCTCGTTTACTTGCAACAAGCGGCTGAACAAGACTACACCCCTGCCCAAGAACTACTCTTCACGCAGCACCTGCAATCAGCCTATTGTAAAAACCCTAACGCTAATCGTGCTCAAGCTGACTTGCTTTTGACGCAATTAATAGCCAAAAATGATCCTTATTTAGAAACTGCTTGGCATGCACAAAATATGGCTGATAACTACATGTTAGATGACTGTGGATTAGAGCCTGACTACGCTAAAGCAGTGCAATGGTACAAAACCTATCTTGAACTTTCTCCTACGGATAACGTAGAACAATTGCCCCTAGCACTCTTTAAGCTAGGCGATACAAAACAAGCTTACTATTACGCTTTAATAGGTAAAACCTATCCTTTGCTTACGGATATCAAGGCTATCTTAAGCAAAGAAGAACAATCACAAGTTGAGCAAAAAGTCGCAGAATACAAGCAATATCGCGCTGTTGGTCAATATGCTGACGCTATTGCAGAACAAGCCAAAGAGGCCGAAGAAGGCAATGGCCCCATAGCCTTTTCGCTGGCTGTTGATTACATACGTGGAGACCGCGTACCTCAGAGTGAAGAAAAAGCGATTTATTACTATGAATTAGCGGGAAAAAACGGATACATTCGCGGTTACAACGTGCTTGGAAATATGTATCTTCGTAAAGGCCCCAAACAAGATACTAAAAAAGCCCTGTATTATTTTGACCTAGGCGCAAAAGCTAAGGATAGCAATACCGCTCACTTAGCAGGCGACCTCTTCTACTTTGGCCAATCTGGAATCGAAAAAAACTACCAAACCGCCGCTCAATACTATGAAATAACCGATTTAGAACAAGGCTTTCATCATGCTGCCGCTAAGTACAAAATAGCTTATATGTATTACAACGGTTTAATTGGCAATAAAAGCCAAGCAGACTTACAAAAAGCCTACGATTACTTACAAATTGCTTACAAATACGGCGATAAAAACGCTAAAAACGCAGTTAAAAACTGGAGTTTTTCAGCTATAGGCAAGTAATAAAATTAGCTGGCAAGCAAAGTTTGCCAGCTAACATTACTTTAAAAATAATGACGCAATAAAACCTCAATCTGCACTGAACATACTCAATATCCTAAGTCGATTGTTCTTATAACTATCGTGACCTTCCCCATATATCTAAACACACTCTATACTTTATCTGTAACTTACATATTTTTTATCCTGTATAGATTCTTCGCTATGACAATAAATGCGCAAATCAATGAAAAATAACCACTGCATTGGTTATGTATGGGCATGTGAAAGCCAAAATACCCGCCTAAGCGAGTATTTATAAGGGTTTTAATGTATATTTGGGGATATTAAAGCTGAGAAATGGCGCCCCAGCGAGCTGCGCACTGGAAATGCAACCTCTCCTGCTTTTTCGATAACCTGATCGCCTACGCTATCTACAATATAGGTGTCATTACCACGTCCTCCTATCAGGATATCGTCACCTGTACCGCCATCAAGAATATCGTTACCATCGCCTGCAATGAGAGTGTCATTACCAGCCATACCCTCTAAATGGTGACACTATCACGACCATTACTTAGGCTTAAAATAAGATTGTTGCCTTCCTTCGCAATAGTAATGTCACCAATGCTGATACCTTCACCAAAAAGTAAAGTATCAGTGCCTGTATCACCATGGGTTTCAATAATGGTGTCGTTACCACCACCTAATTCAAAGAAGTAAGTATCGTTACCTTTACCACCGTAAAGCGTGTCATTACCTGCGCCACCACGGATAAAATCATCGCCATCACCACCTAAGATCAGGTCATTACCCGCGCCTCCGGATAAAATATCACCTTCTTTTGTGCTAACCAGTAAATCATTGCCAGAAGAGCCAGTACCTGAGGTCGAAAGATCGTAGTTAAAGTCTTTTGCTGCTTTAACTAACTGATCGTAAATAGGTGTTCCAGCAGAAGAAGTGAGCCATGTTTGGAGAAGAGTGAGGTGTTGTGAGCCTAATGCATTAAGTATTGTTCCTAAAACACGGTCTAGGTCTAATATATCTTTAATAGCTTCTACTGGCTGGCTTCTAAATTGAGACTCAAATGTGGCGTTAAACTCTTTAAAACCGGCCAACGCAGTATTGGTTTTTGGGTCAATTACAGTTTCGATTGAGTCAACATACATTTTTAGGCGTGTTGTTAGTAATAGACCATCATACACAGAGTTTTTAAGCGCTTGATATGACTGAGTTAAAAAGTCTTTTTGCCCCCAGTTGAATGCAATATCTTTTTCAGTGAGGATAGCAGTAGATTTGTCAATTTTAACTAAATTTTCAATAGCGCCTACTTTAATACTGAGTAATGGCTGTCCATCTTTATCAGTTACCCATGTATATGCTATAAAATTTTTAGAATTGAACGTTTCTAAAGCAGATAATTGCTCAAAAAACTGTTTTGTTTTTAAATCCGATTCTGTAGGTTGAGTGCCATTTACTTCCCAAGAAAATTTAAACTCTAAAGATTTACCATCAATAGTTAATTTAGATATTTTTTATCAAAAGTTTCAAACTTCGCAGGAGCAGACCACTCAGCAATCATAGTATCAACTAAAGATAATTGCTGACCACGAGTGTTCGCTGCTGCATATTCAGTCAAAATCTGTTTTAAATTTTGATTAAGCATTGTAGCTTCACGTAAGTCACGAACAGCACCAGAACCTTTCAAATCAGGTAGAGATTTACTATGTTCATCTAATGCTATCTTATCAGTAAACTCACGATAAAATGGATTATCTGTTAAATCTAAGTTAGCAACCACGCTTTGGTTTGCATTGGCTTCGCCTATACTACCATCTTCCCGTATAAATGTACCAATAGCACTAATAATATTGCCATTAGAGTCAATATTGGTTTTAGTGGCATCTAAATTAATACCGACAATGCCTAATTCATCTAATGTTTTGAGTTCATTAGCTTGGCTAATACCGTCACTGTTTAAATCCTGCCAAACTTTAACTTTAGAGAACATCTCATCATTACGATCAAAGACGCCATCACCATTAGAATCTAAATCACGTAAGGCATCAAAACCATCAACAGCTTTAGTACCATCCGACTTAATAGTATCTACACCAAATAATTCATTACCATTATCAATAGTGCCATTACCATCTTTATCTAGAACTAAAAAGCCGTCGCTTGGCGCAATCCAACCTGTCCCTGTTTTAATGCCATCGCCATTAAAGTCAAAAATAACGCCTTTATCTAAAGCAAGTGTTTCAATCCCATTATTATTTAAATCTAATGTTAGTGGGTCGCGGCGTGGCGTGAAATTCTGAGCATCACTAAATTTGTCGCGAACAGAATTGCATACAGTTTCAGAACCAACAGCTAAAGGTGCAGCTAGTGGCTCAGCTCTTATAAGCTCTAAAATATATTTAGCTTCATCACTATCTAAGTTATTATCTTTTATATATTTATCCAAATAAAATTTTAACTCTGCATAGTGTTCAGCAAAAAGTAATGATCTACCTTTCTCGTCATCATAATATTTTTTTCTTTTATTTATAACTTCCATAAAATTTCTTGAAGTATATGTTTTAAAAGGTATTTCATTTTCATTAATATACTCAAAATTTACTGTATGACCTTTTTTATTAGGATCAAGTAAGGCTTCTAAAGCCTTATTAAGCCTATCTGCATCTTTATCATGAGATTGAAAGTCAAAATTTCGATCTCTAGGAATAACTCTAGCTTTGACCTCTCTTCGTCCATTCGCATGAACATAGAAAATTGTATCTTCGCTTAATGTGAAGCTTGTTGAACCTTCGATAAAAGCTCTAGAAATATAGTCTCCTTTACCATCATCAAAATCATACTGAGACAGCCCTAGTTCAGGCATTGGCTTAGTTTTCACTCCAGCACTTTCCAAAATCTGCTTAAAAGTATACTCCCCCGCAGGAAGTTTATAATTAGTAACTTTTTTAAAATCAGTTCCGCTATACTCTTCTTTTTCACTTTTAGTAAGTCCACCATATAAAAAATCCCTAACAGCTTTAAATGAACTAGGATCGACAAAGCGACCTGCACCATTTTCCATATAATCTCTAGCATCTATTACTCTATTTTCTCCGTCAAAGTACATATCAAGAATTTCTTTGACTTTTTTATATTCAGATTCATTAAAACTCGTGCAAACCATTTCATATCTCCTTACATAGATTCAAAGGTATCACTGTATCTTCTTTCATAAATGTTTTTTTATCGGGAAACACATCACCCTCATTGTAATAGTATTTTATATATAAAAACTTATTACTACCTTCATATTTAAATATATCTTTTCTTATATCAGATAAAGAATTTCTATCAATAATTGAGCAGCAATCTTTTAAAAAAACTATTTCCCTACCGCCCCCAACTAAATACGAGTATTTATTATTAGATATATTAAAATCCTCTTTATTTATACTATTTCTTTGAATCTCAACAAAAAAATCATCGAAGAATTTATCATTTATTCTTTCTTTAGAGTTTTCTAGATAACTTTTCAGCTGGTTTTCTTTAGATTCGATAACCGTAAAAACTCTACATTCCTTCCGACCATCACAGAACTTCCGATCTAACGACAGGTGTACCTTACTTTTATAATATATAAAAAAATCATCTATATAGTAAGCCATGAGTTCTTTATAAACATCATTTTCATTCCCTGAAATACATTTTTCTTTATATTTATCCCAAATATTAACATCATCACTAAATCTACTATCGGGGAAAAAAATATAAGCAGTTATCGCAACAGCAGCAGATATAATTATATAATTATATAATTTATTCATATTTTACCTTTTAAAGTTTATTTCTTAGAAAGATGACCACCAATAAAACTGTACATTAGCTGAACATGCGCTAAAATCAAGTTGCACGCTTATACTAAAAATGACTTAACTCAACTATTTATAACTATGAATCCCAGCACTTCTCTCCATGCTTTATCTATCATTGCCCACTACCATGGCGTCTCTGTTGATGCGGCCGATATAACTCACCGTTTTATAGAAGAAGGTGAACTAGATCTCAATTTAAATACATGGTTATTAGCCGCTAAGTATTTAGAACTTAAAGCCAAAGTAGTTAAAAAAGATATTGAACGCTTAGATATGGTTTCACTACCTGCGGTAGTTTGGCGCGAGGATGGTGAGCATTTTATTTTAGCCAAAGTGGACGGCGATCGTTTTTTAATTCAAGACCTGACTTTAAATAAACCTTTAGTTCTGGAAAAAGAAGAATTTGCTAAAAAATACTCAGGAACTTTAATTTGTGTTTCCTCTCGTGCTTCTATATTAGGGCAACTCGCTAAGTTTGATTTTACATGGTTTATCCCTTCATTAGTTAAATATAGAAAGATTATTGGTGAGGTGATGTTAATTTCTGTTGTGATACAGATATTTGCATTAATAACACCATTATTCTTTCAAGTAGTGATGGATAAAGTATTAGTTCATCGTAGTTTTTCAACATTAGATGTGATTGCAAATGATCTCCCAAATTAATCATGAGCCCTAACTATGCAATTAAACAACCTGTTAAAAATAAGACCTAAAGTATTAATCTATGGATTTATTATTCCTTGTATTCTCATTATTTTAGTATTTTTATTTATATATAATACTTTCTTCTGTGACTATAGAGGGTTGGCAATAACAAGCCACACATATTCTACAATGAATATAATTAGCAAAAATTTAGATGAAGCAATAAATAATAAAAAAAACCCAATAACAACCGAATTAATTGAGCAGTTCAACATTAAACATGTTGATAAAGTCGAGATAAATAGCTTCAATAGAAACAATAAAACCTATTGGTTTATTACTGCTACTTTTAATGGCAAATCAGATGCTCTACTGCAGGGCACACAGCTTGTCTTTTTTCGTGAGAATACTCCTGCTACAACCAGTCTAGAGTATTCCGTAGAAACACTAACGCCTCCTAATGCAACAAAACCTAGGGCTCAAGAAAACTTTTGGCATTGTCGCTTTTATATTGCTGACAAGCAAAAACTCATAAAGCAAACCTATCGCAATTGCGCAGCTGTATTAGAACAATTTGAAAGCACTGATCAGTTATTTGTTAAAGACAGCAAAGGCAATGTGCTTACCAAATAGACAGATCCATAATGCCACTAATTGCTATTTTCTAGATCGTTTTGACGCTGCTCGTTGACTGCTAAACAGCAGTGTTTTAACGGCTTTATCTTCGGCTGATAGATGAAACGCCCATTGTTTAATCTGTTGGTTTAGCAAACGGGAAACGCCATAAAATACGCTGGCAGCGACAATAAGCCCCAGCGCAATGCCGTACCAACCAAATTGAATTAGCCCCATTAGTGTAAAAAAACTGACTACCAACCATGTGCGTTCAAGCAACAATAACAGTATATTCAGCATGAGGTTTCGTTTAGCGTTAAAACCTTGTAAGAAATCACGTGCATATTCAAGCATGGCATCTTCGGTTGAGATTTCAGGCAGCTGGCTTGCCAAATCTAGCCGATAACTACGCACATTGCCCTCTAACAGCCAAAATGCGCTTTTGCATTTAATCAGTAGCACTTGAGGCACCAGCGCATCAATAGACTGTTTATTTAAACGTAACAATGAAGAAGCCTGCGGTTTACCTAGACTGATTTGATAAATAATAAAAAGCGCACATACAATGGCGAAGCTATGCCAGACAGCAAGTATTTGCTCTGCTATTGCCTTATATCCAAAGAGCTTGTCAGTTGCATTTGCCCAAACTGGCAAGCAGAAGCACATCACTATGCATAAAAGCCTTAAGTGTTGTTGCATTACTTTCATCCTTAAATATTACCAGCTACTAGAGGAGCCACCGCCACCGCTGCTTCCGCCACCACCACTACGCCCTGAACTACTAGAGGAACTGCTGCTAGAAAACCCGCCACCTGAGGATCCTGAGCCTGAACTTGCCTTAAGCTGTACTAAAAACAACACATATCTATAGAGTTTTCGGTCTTGTTCTGTAAAAGAAAAATTCCAACTTGTAATATGGCGCTCAAGTAACGCACGCAAACTAAAAATAACAAAACTAACCGCCAAAAAACCTAAAACACCTATAAGTATAGAATCCGTTAGCAAAAAGGGGATAAAGCTTGCTACGGTAAGAACCCCTCTCAACCCCATGCATAAAAAAAGATACAGATTAGTAGCACTACTTTTATGCTGGGCAAAACGCATTAACAAGTCTGCAGTATCTTTTTTAAACGAAGCTGGTTTAGCTCCCGTTCGTGTTTTTGCAGGCTTTTGCTTTTTATCAAATGGAAAATTCTTTGTTGAACTTAATAGGTTAAAAACCAGAACCAGGCTTTGCTCCAATTTGGCTTCTGACATACGCTGTATACGTCTGTTCGATAACCAAAGCAATGAAAAACTTGAAAAGAAAAACCTACATAAAGTATTAAACAGAGTATATAAAAAGACGCCTATCACACCGGCTGCAATAGCAAAAAAAACCACAAAAAAAGCAATATCCCCCCAGCTTCGCCCTTGCTCTTTTGTTGGCCTCCCGGAGCTATTTGATGCAATGTCGCTCATATTTTGTGGATTTTTTATTTGCGCAATAGCCGCTTCTAATGTTTGCTCAATACCTTGATAATAATTACCTTTGCGAAAAGCAGGCGCTAACTGTTGATCTAAAATATGTCGTGTTTGTAAGTCAGTTAATACGCCTTCAAGTCCATATCCAACTTCGAAACGCATGCGCTTATCATTAACCGAAATCAGCAGTAAAACACCATTATCAATCCCTTTCTGCCCTAACTGCCATTTTTCAAATGTGCGTAATGCAAGGCTTTCGATACTTTCACCTTCTAAGCTTGGCACAATAAACACCGCCATTTGCGGTCGTTGCAAATTAGTTGAATGCTCAAAATCAAGCAGTATCTTGTCTAGTTTTGTATTTTGCTGAGCGGTTAACAGCCCCGCTGAATCAACCACCCAACTCGTACTTAGCTGCGGGATAACAACCTGAGCGAAGCCTAAACTGGGTATTAAACCTATTAGGCAAAAAAAGAATACCCAGCGCTGTAGTAACCCTGAAAGTTTCCAGTGCTTAATTAAATTCAATGGAAGGCGCCTTACTTAATTCTGCTGAATTTTCTACTGAAAAATTAGGTTTAATCTCAGCGCCAGCATAGCCTGCTACCCAACTCGCTGGGACTTTTCGAATATAGCTATTATAGCGTTGAACACTTTGGATATAGCGTCCACGCGCTGTAGCAATACGGTTTTCTGTGCCTTCTAATTGCACCATTAAATCAGCAAAGGCTTGTGTACTTTTTACATCAGGATAGCTTTCAGCAACCGCTAATAAGCGTGATATAGCACCACCCAGTTGGCTTTGCGCTTGATTAAATGCCTGCAGTTTTTGGGCATCATTTAAGTCGGCAGCATTAATATTTAAGCGCCCAATTTGGCCGCGTAACTCAGTGACTTCTGTTAACACTTTACTTTCAAAGTTGGCAGAACCTTGCACTGTTTTTACCAAGTTAGGAATTAAATCTGCACGGCGTTGGTATTGGTTTAATATTTCAGAGGCTTGCGCTTGAACGTGCTCATCTAATTCTTGGATTTGGTTAAAGCTTTGAACTCCCCATGCAGCAACCAAAGCCAATGCCAAAACCAGTACCAAGACCCACTTTTTCATACTAACCTCTTGATTATTCTTGCGTTTTATTCGATGACTCACGGATCAGCTTGACTGACATAAAGAGCAAAGTACAACCACTGAGCACCATAATCAGCCAAAACCAGATATTCAGTTGAACACCTGAAAACAGTGGCTGCTTAATTTCTGTTGCTTGTTGCCCCGCTAAATCAGCAGCCTTATTGCTTAAATAAGCATTCACCATGCTTACTATTGGCGCTGTATTAGTGCAATTAATACAGAGTAAATCATCCATGTTTAAACTAGCATCAGCCACATTAGCTGCCCCCCAAGCCAATAAATACGGCTCATCACCTGACCTATTAAATATCACTACAGGAGAGTAAAATTCCCGAGAAATTTTAGGTGCTTTGTTCCATGCTGACTTAGGTGCCGTAAGGCGTATACGTTGAATATTTTTACGATCTACATTCAGCAACGTGCCTTGGGTTTTATCTCGCGAATCCAAAACTAAGGATTTTATACTTACCCAGTCATCAGGATGCCCAGAAAAGCTGACTTCGACATTGACAAATAGCAACATTTTTTCGTCAATTTCAAGTAATAACTGCCCAATATCCTGCCCTTTTCCAGGCAATTTATAAATAGCTTGGTAACCCTCCGAAGGCTCTTTTTCTAACTCAATAGGCACATACTCAGCTGCTACTGGCGGCAAGCGTTTTTTTTCGACCAAAAGCACGTCAAAGCCCTCCTGTTGGCTAATGCCAACTGGCTCTTTCCACAAAATGAGCCAATCATCTCCTGCCATAAGCTCCAGAGAATAAGAGATAAAGTCCGATAATTCATAACTATTAGAAGCCGGTATTAAGCTTATATTTTTACTGCCTCTATATTCCCACTTCTGGCTATATTTTCCTTTAGTAAACAGGCTAAGTTCGGCTATATCTGCAAATTTAATATCTCGCTGCAACTGGATTTTTTGCAGCATTCCAGAATAACCTCGCTGTTCTGCTGTACTGAAATACGCTTCAAGATTAAAGTTTTTCGTATCTGCCGTACGCATGATGGCAGGCTTAACATTCACCGCCTGATTAGTAGGCAAAACTACTGTTCCCTCATGAATAGGAAGCTGTTTCAGTGAATGTTTTCTAGCTAATTCATAGTGATAAACACCTTGATTCGATAAAATCGCCATCGGCAAAGCACGCTCATTACTATTAAAAATACGCAAGTCACGTTTATCACTAAAAACAAGTTGATCAACTACACTCACAGGTAGCTGCAAACGAACTAGAGTATTTTCTTGCACCTCAGTATCGAGTTCAAGGTAACGCCCATAAGCGAAATCCATAGGTTTTGCATTGTTCACAACCTGTTGTTTAGCTGCTATGGCATTAAGATTGCCTGCGCAAAGCAAGATCAATAACCCATAACACAACCCAATTAACTTATTCTTCACGAACAGCGTCCTCTGTAGTGGTTTGCTCACGTACTGGAGGCAAGGGTGCAAAGTAACCCAGCACAATAAAAATAAGTGCAACCCCAATAAAACTCACTGCACGGTACAAGCCATTATCAATTGCCCACGCGTCTTTTAATAATAATTTCAAGGTTACTACGGCTAAAATGCCAGCTCCCACTTTCCACACAAAACGCTGCTTACGACGCTGGGCATAAATAACCAATATAAAAGCAATGCTTGCCCAAATAATAGATAAGGCCGTTTGAATAACTACGGATGCCCACAGCGTATGGAATTGCCAAGCTAAATCTTGGTAGTAAGCAACCGAACGCATAACACTGACGGTTACCATCAAGCACGCCAACCCAGCCATCATCCAATATGTCATATTAGCCTTGTAGTAACTACGAACAATAAAGAACATAGTTATCCATAATAGCCACAGACTTTGCTCAAGTGGATTAAACAGTGGAATAAAGGTGCTTAAATGCTTAAAGCCTGCCATTTGGTTAAATAAAATAAGCGCAAGAGGTAGCAGCACCCATAATGGCTTGCTAATTGCCACTAACGTTTGGTAACTGGTGGTAGCGATGCCTAAACGGTAGCTTTGCAAAGTTAAGCCAATGAAGCCAACCAAAGCCACTGTCCACATAAACGGAACCCAACTATCTTGGTAGCGCTCACCTAACTGATAACTATGCCAACCCAACTCCAGAGCAACAATCACAACTGCTTGCCAAAAACTAAACGAAGCAAAATAAGCTAGCTGCTTGCGATATAAAGCAGACAAGTAAATACCAAACACAACAGGTACAAAATAAATCCAGGAGTAAAACCAATTAGATAGAATGGAATAGGCGTTTACTCTATCCAATATAAATACAACTAAATAAAGGCTAGAGATAGGCAGTAATGCCCATCCACAGTATTCCAGTTGACGCCAAGCGCTTAATCGCCCCATCACTTGGTAAAGAATACAGAAGAAGCTGATGCCTATTAGACTTAATTCAAAGCTTGGTGCTAATTCTAACCATGCAGTAAGTCTAAATAGGCTAGTAACAGCCGTTAACATAGAGGCTATTAGAGCAATACTTGCCAACATGTACAAAACACCTTGGCGCTCAGAAGCTTTAAAACTAAAGACGGCACTAACCAATACTGAGCATGCCACTACTGCATCAATCAAAAACAACTGAGATGCCATCATGCTCGAATCATATAGATTCAGGTAAATCGTGGTTACGCCAACGAGTACTTGCAAGCTCAACCCTGAAAGCATTACAGCCTTGCTTTGATACTTATAGCCATAACCCACAACAAGGCTTGCCGCAATAGTCCAAATTACCGCTGTTGCTTGTGCAGTCAATGCTAATGGAATAGAGCAAACTACAAAGCCTATCACCAGCAGTGCATTTATCACTATTAGGTCACGATAAAGCACTTTATTTCGCAACAACACTAGTTTAGTAAATATCAAATATAACCCTGCAAAGCTAAGTGCTGAAACGCCTGACAGTAAACGGTTATCTTGCACCATTAAATACTGTAATACGAAGCCTGCAATAGGCACACCTAAGGCCAGTAACAAATCGGCACGCGCTGGTTTAACGCCTTGTTTAAATACATAAGCTTGAGACAAAAAGGCAAACAACAGCAAATTAGCAATTAAGAATCCCTGACTGGCTAGATAAAAATCTACTTTGTAGTACTTCCAACCCCATAATCCTGCAATGACAACACTGAACAGGAAGGACACCACATTAAGTCCACGCCATGCACGAAAATAGGCAATTCCTAACACGGCGCAGCTAATAATCAAATAATAACTAAACAGACCAACATAATTATTACTGCCCGTAGAGACTAAGAGTGGCGCAAGATAGCCACCAATGGTCGCAAGCAGAGCTAAGCTATACGCATTTTGTAATAACGATAAAATAATACTTGCGACGCTAAGCACTATGAGCAATCCAAGTGACACGCTCAAAGGGAGTAGTTTGATAATGACACTGGCACCAACGACTGTAAGGTATAAACCGCCAACCCCGCCGCCTTGTAAAATAGTGGCATATAGCTGCTTTTTATGGCGCAACAACCAACCTATCACGAGTAAACCAAAACTCAATGCGCCAGCAAATATAAAGCGTAACTCCACGGGGAATACAGCATATTCAGCAGTGAAGCGTACTAAATAGCCTAAACCTAGAAATAATAGTAAAACGCCAACTTTGGCAAAGGGATTACCCGTTGTTAGCCAATTCCATACCGCACTCACACCTTTATCAAACCAATTATCATAATCATCTTGGCGTGGTGTATTCCTTAATGCACCTTGAGTAGAGCTTACTGGTGGATTTGACGCTTCAATGACTGGCACTGGCGGTTCTACAGACTCATTTATAGAGGCCTGCGCTTCACCTATTACTTCAGGCATTGGCTCTAATGCTACTTGAGACGCAATAGGCTCTGGTGTTAACAGCTCTGCTGTGGTTTCTTCTAATAATTGTTGATCTTGTTGATCTTGTTGAGCCATGACTGAATCAAGCGTTACAGGCTGAGAATCAGCATTCGCAGCTGCAATCTCAACAATCATGTCTTTCTCGTCTTTAAGCACTTCTAGCGGCAAATTGATTGATGGCTCTAGCTTTTCCGCTTCACTTTCCTGCACTAAAAGCGATTGATCTTCAATCGTTTCTGAGCTTTGTTCTATTCCCTGCACAACTGATAATGACCTGTCTAATTCGAAACTTTGCTCTGCTTTTTCTGGTGCTAAGTTGGCAGCAGCTAATCCTAAATCAGCTTGTTCAGAGGCAAAAATGAAAGCCCCGGTATCTAGAGTGGATGAATGACTAGTTTCTTGCTGAGCTAAATCTTGCGCCACAGGATCAGGAGGTAAGGTCAAATCTAAACTTATTTGTTCATCATCCTTGGTTTCTTCTGGTGCAACAACCTCGGCTGACCGAACACTTTCTTCTGAACTAGGTTCTGGAAGTAAATGATTATGCAAATAGATTAAATGCCCACGTATTTGTTCCATTTGAGCACTCAGCCCTTGTTGCTCTTGGCGTATGCTATTAAGCGTTTGCACGGCTTGCCATGCGAAGTAAACAAGAGCGCCTAGCGCACTAAGAACCATCATTATAGTCATACTTCATTCCCTGAATTAAGTACGCCAACTATATGACAAATTACCCAAAAAAGATTGCTCTAACCAAGGTTTTTTGTCTATTCACAACAAATGTGCGCTCACTCAGTATTTGTTTTACATTTTACTTTAAGCTTTAATACTTAATGTGCTGGTGTCCTATCCGCTTTTTGAAAGGGCACAGTGCTTATCCAATCTTATTACTCATTTTTAAACGTCGAGTTGATTTTTCCATGCTAAAACTTGTTCATTTACTAGTAGGTGCTATTGCACTAATTGCAACATTCATTTTTGAAGACAAAGACAAAAGCTTTACTTTAGCTTACTTCGCACTGGCTAACTTACTGATTGCGCCAATCCTTCCCGTCTGGGCAAGGGGTGCGCGTCGTCAAATGCAGTCTATAGTTTCATTATTGATTATCTTAGCCACTATTGTTCAAGGCTTCTTTTTACTCAATGGCACTACCGATATTGATGGAACACCCGCCTCTTACTTCAGCCTAACCCTGCTAGCCTCTGGTGTAGTACTTCACCTAGTTTTAAACCTACGTAAAGTTGCACCTAAAAGTGTGCCTTTATCGCAAGATTTAACTAACCGCGAAACGGGTACTGTAAAGTGGTTTAACACCTCTAAAGGTTTTGGTTTTATTTCTCGTGACACTGGAGATGACATCTTTGTGCACTTCCGTGCCATTCGTGGCGAAGGCCATCGCGTACTTGTGGAAGGCCAGCGCGTTGAGTTTACTGTTATGCAGCGTGACAAAGGCTTACAGGCTGAAGATGTGATTGCTGCCTTACCTAACTAAAAAATGCTACTTGTATAACCGAATAACCGCAGCCGAGTCTGCGGTTATTTTTATCTGAGCATTTGTTTGTGAGGATGAAAAATGATTCCGTGTAAAGGTGTTTATCAGCACGCCACGCCTGAAGACAGTTACCGCATTCTGATTGACCGACTCTGGCCAAGAGCTATCAAAAAAGACAGCTTAATAGTGGACAACTGGTGTAAGGGAATATCACCATCAAGCCTTTTACGCCAATGGTTTCATGCCAACCCTAATTGTTTTAACGAGTTCAGTTTGCGTTATTAACAAGAGCTAGCTAATCACTTTATATATTAGGATCTCCTTTTAGAGAGAGTTCAAAAACAAAGGCTTACCTTGCTTTTTGCTGCGAAAGACCCAGAACACAACCACGCCATAGTACTACAACAGTTTCTACAACAGCAAAACCGCTAATGATTTATTTTGTGCTAGCGTAGCGCCTTATTAAACAATGATTATAGCGTTTAGGATAAGGCTTTAGTTTTTTCTGCCACACACCTTAAAAATCACTACAAATAACGCCAAGCAATTGCGCAGGCTTGAGCCTATTATGCAGTATGACTATGGCGAATCATTGTTTGACGCTATACTAACGTGTTTTTCACATTCGCCGTAATTAGGGGTCCCCGCGAACATGGATAAGACCTATCAGCCGCAGGCTATTGAGACGTCCTGGTATCAACATTGGGAGCAAAATAACTACTTTGCCCCGCAAGGCTCTGGTAAGCCCTACACCATCATGATTCCACCGCCAAACGTAACTGGCAGCTTGCACATGGGTCATGGTTTCAATAATGCCATTATGGATGCGCTGATTCGTTTCCGCCGCATGCAAAATCGCAATACGCTTTGGCAAGTGGGTACTGACCACGCTGGCATCGCAACGCAAATGGTAGTAGAACGTCAGCTTGCAGCTAATGGTGTCACTCGTCATGACCTAGGCCGCGAAGCCTTCTTAGATAAAATCTGGGAATGGAAAGCACAGTCTGGCGGCACTATTACCAACCAAATTCGCCGCTTAGGCAGCTCAGTAGACTGGTCTCGCGAACGCTTCACTATGGATGACGGTTTATCTACTGCCGTTAAAGAAGCTTTCGTACGCCTCTACCAAGATGGCTTAATTTACCGCGGTAAGCGCCTAGTTAACTGGGACCCTAAGTTTCACACCGCTATTTCTGACTTAGAAGTTGAAAATCACGACGAAAAAGGCTTCCTGTGGAACCTGCGTTATCCCCTTGCTGATGGCGCTAAAACAGCTGATGGCAAAGACTATTTAGTGGTAGCCACAACACGTCCTGAAACCATGCTGGGCGATAGTGCTATTGCAGTACATCCAGAAGATGAGCGCTACCAAAACCTAATTGGTAAAGAGGTTCTACTACCGCTAGTTAATCGTCGCATTCCAGTTATTGCAGACGACTATTGTGATCCTGAATTTGGTACAGGCTGTGTAAAAATCACACCTGCTCACGACTTTAATGACTACGAAGTCGGCAAACGCCATAGCTTACCACTGATCAACGTGCTTGATAAAAACGCAGCGATTTTAGCGCAAGGTCAAGTATTCCATGTAGATGGCAGCGTTAACGAGCAATTAGACGCACCTATCCCTGCTGAATATGCTGGTTTAGATCGTTTTGTCGCACGTAAGCAAATTGTTGAAGCCTTTGACCAACTAGGCTTACTTGAGAAAGTCGAAGATCACGCGTTAAAAGTCCCTCGTGGTGATCGCTCAGGCGATGTTATTGAACCTTGGTTAACCGACCAGTGGTACGTTTCCACCAAACCACTCGCTGAACCTGCTATTGCTGCCGTAGAAGATGGTCGTATCGAGTTTGTACCTAAGCAATACGAAAATATGTATTTCAGCTGGATGCGTGACATTCAAGACTGGTGCATTAGCCGTCAATTATGGTGGGGACATCGAATTCCAGCATGGTATGACGAAGCAGGTAATGTTTATGTCGGTCGCGATGAAGCCGAAGTACGCTCAAACCACAACCTAACCGCTGATATCACACTACGCCAAGATGAAGATGTACTGGATACATGGTTCAGCTCTGGCTTATGGACATTCTCAACCTTAGGCTGGCCTGAACAAACCGATTTCTTAAAAACCTTCCATCCAACGGATGTGTTAGTCACAGGTTTTGACATCATCTTCTTCTGGGTGGCGCGCATGATTATGCTCACCATGCACTTGGTGAAAAACCCAGACGGCACGCCACAAATTCCGTTCAAAACCGTTTACGTGCATGGTTTGGTGCGCGATGGTCTAGGGCAGAAAATGTCAAAATCTAAAGGTAACGTATTAGACCCTTTAGATATTGTCGACGGCATTGATCTAGAAACCTTAGTACAGAAACGCACTAGCGGCATGATGCAGCCGCAAAAAGCCGCCAAAATTGAGAAGCAAACCCGCGCAGAATTTCCTGATGGTATTGCCAGTTATGGTACTGATGCACTGCGCTTTACTTTCTGCTCACTCGCTTCAACAGGACGTGATGTTAAGTTCGATATGGGGCGCGTAGAAGGCTACCGCAATTTCTGTAACAAAATTTGGAACGCGGCACGCTATGTGATTATGCAATGCGAAGCTCAAGACTGTGGCTTAACGGGTACTGTAGAGCTTAGCGTAGCTGATCGTTGGATTATTTCCCAATTACAGCGCACAGAAGCTGAAGTTACTCGTCAATTAGATCAGTTCCGCTTTGACCTTGCCAGCCAAGCACTCTACGAGTTCGTTTGGAACCAATATTGCGACTGGTATTTAGAGCTTTCTAAACCAGTACTTTGGGATGAAAACGCACCTCTTGAGCGCACACGAGGCACACGCCGTACCTTAGTCAAAGTATTAGAAAGCATCTTGCGTCTAGCACATCCATTTATGCCATTTATCACCGAAGAAATCTGGCAACGCATTGCTCCATTGGCAGGTGTAGAAGGCGCAACTATCATGTTGCAAGCGTTCCCACAAGCGCAGGAAGAAAAACTAGATGCACCAGCCGAGGCCAGTATTGAATGGCTTAAAGGCGTGATGCTTGGCGTGCGTAATATCCGTGCTGAAATGAATATTGGCCCAGGCAAACCGCTGCCACTATTCTTAGCTAACGCGACCGAGTCTGATCTTCAGTATCTAGAAGAAAACCGCACAACTTTAGTTAAATTGGCAAAGTTAGACAGCATTACACTGTTAACCGTAGATCAAGAAAAACCCATGTCAGCTACCGCTCTTGTGGGCGATATGCAGGTTTTAGTACCTATGGCAGGCTTGATTGATACTAAAGCAGAACTTGCACGTTTGGATAAAGAAATTCAACGTTTACAAGGTGAGCTAAAGCGTGTCGCTGGCAAACTAGCCAATCAAGGTTTTGTTGCCAAGGCACCTGCTGATGTAATTGAAAAAGAACAAGCTAAACAAGCCGAGTTTGAACAAGCTCTGGAACAGTTAGCACAACAACACGCACGCATTTCTAGTCTCTAGCACAAGGTTCTAGAAGGCGTGCTAGCTTCTGCGTAGAAAACTACGCAGAAGCTTTTTATTGGCTATTGCCTTTTAGGAGATTGCATACGTGCTAAAGATGACGAAAAAAGCGTTGCTCTCAATCAGCGCCCTTACCCTTGCTTTATCTGCAAGTGTTACCACTTTTGCAGCTGAAACCAAGTCAGTTGCAGTTACAGCTATCGTCGAGCACCCAGCACTGGATGCCGTACGTGATGGGGTAAAAGATACGCTTGCCCAAAATGGCTATGAAATTGGCAAAAATCTTAAATGGCAATACCAAAGCGCCCAAGGCAACACAGGTACAGCCGCACAAATTGCCCGGAAATTTATTGGTGATCGTCCAGATGTCATAGTGACTATTGGCACCCCCTCTGCACAAGCTGCGGTTGCGGGTACAAAAAGAGTACCTATTGTTTTCTCAGCGGTAACTGATCCTGTTGAGGCTCAGTTAACTCCGAGTTGGGAAGCCTCAAAAACAAACGTAACAGGCGCCTCTGACCTGCTTGAGTTAGATAAGCAAATCGAGCTTATTCAAAAAATCGTACCTAACGCCAAACGCGTTGGCATGGTTTATAACCCAGGTGAAGCCAACTCTGTGGTAGTAGTAGAAAAAATGCGCAAAATTCTACCTGAGCATGGCATGCAGCTTGTTGAAGCAGCAGCCCCACGTTCAGTCGATGTAGGTTCAGCCGCTCGCAGCTTAGTTGGCAAGGTCGACGTTATCTATTCAAGTACAGATAACAACGTAGTGTCTGCTTATGAAGCGCTGACCAAAGTGGGAAATGACACTAAAACGCCTATTATTGCGTCTGATACTGGTAGTGTAAGCCGTGGCGCTATTGCCGCCCTAGGCGTTGATTATTACCAGCTAGGCGAGCAAACAGGCCGTATTGTGGTGCAAATCTTGGACGGCGAAGCACCGGGCAATATCAAACCACAAACAAGTGAGAACTTAGAACTGTTCTTAAATAAAACTGCAGCCGCTAAACAAGGCGTTGTTCTTTCGGAAGAATTGCTAAAGTCTGCGACAAAAGTTATTGAGTAATACCTGTTAGCGCCAAGTAAACTTGGCGCTTTTGATCTGTTAGAACTGAGTTTTTCCATGTCTTTATTTGCCCTATTCGGCGCACTCGAGTTAGGTTTAATCTTTAGCTTAGTCGCGCTTGGTGTATTTATTTCGTTCCGCTTATTACGTTTTCCTGACTTAACGGTTGATGGCAGCTTCCCATTAGGCGGAGCTGTAGGTGCTGTGTCTATTGCGGCAGGGATGGATCCTTTTCTAGCGACATTTTTAGCAGCCCTTGCGGGTGCTGGCGCTGGCATTATTACTGCCGTACTTAATGTGCATTTAAAAATTATGGATTTACTGGCAAGCATTCTAATGATGATTGCCCTGTACTCAATTAACCTGCGCATCATGGGCGGGCCTAATATTCCATTAATTATGGAGCCCACCATTTTCACGGTATTACTACCCACTGCTCTTGAAGAATATGATTATATTCTGCGCCCTGTACTCTTAGTGATCTTAGTACTGGCGATCAAACTACTGATTGACGCTTATTTTTCGACTAAGCAAGGCTTAGCCATTCGTGCTACAGGCTCTAATCCACGGATGGCACGTGCACAGGGCGTAAATACGGGCTGGATGGTTATTCTTGGCATGGCAATCTCTAACGCTTTGGTTGCATTGGCTGGCGCCTTATTTGCACAAACCCAAGGCGGCGCTGATATCTCTATGGGAATAGGCACTATTGTTATTGGCTTAGCTGCGGTGATTGTAGGCGAAAGTATTTTACCTGCCCGTCGCCTGATTTTTGCTACCTTAGCGGTTATTCTTGGCGCTATTGTTTATCGCTTATTTATTGCTTTAGCACTTAACAGCGAATTTATTGGCTTAGCAGCACAAGACCTCAACTTATTAACCGCCATTTTAGTGACTATTGCGCTGGTTATTCCATTACTGAAAAAACGCTTTTTTAAGGCTAAGAGGAAGTAAGTCATGCTTAGCGCTAAGAATTTAAAACTTACTTTTAACCCTGGTACGCCAATTGAAACACAGGCACTACGTGATCTTTCTTTAGAAATTCCAACGGGGCAATTTGTAACTGTTATTGGCACTAATGGCGCCGGAAAATCAACCTTTTTGAATACAGTTTCAGGCGATCAAAGCTTAGATGAAGGACATATTTTGATTGATGGCCTAGATGTTACTAAACAAAGCGTCTGGCAACGAGCCAATAAAGTAGCTCGTGTTTTCCAAGATCCTATGGCAGGCACCTGTGAAGACCTCACCATTGAAGAAAACATGGCACTGGCTTATCAGCGCGGTAGCTGCCGCGGCTTAACGCCTGCTAGTAATAAACAAATGCGTGATGAGTTTAGGCAGCACTTAGCTATTTTAGGGTTGGGCTTAGAAAACCGCCTCACTGACCGTATTGGTTTGTTATCTGGCGGACAACGTCAAGCGATTAGCCTGCTAATGGCGTCATTAAAACCATCACGCATTCTATTGTTGGATGAGCATACAGCTGCACTTGATCCGCGCACCGCAGATTTTGTCATTGAGCTAACCCGAAAAATCGTGGCAGAGAAAAAGTTAACAACCATGATGGTGACTCACAGCATGCGCCAAGCCTTAGATGTAGGCGACAGAACCGTAATGTTGCACCAAGGGCAAGTAGTGCTGGATGTAGCTGGAAAAGAGCGCGAAGGGTTAGATGTTCCTGACTTGCTCATTATGTTTGAAAAAGTTCGAGGCGAAAAAATCTCGGATGATGCATTGATTTTAGGCTAACACCGCAATAGGGCTTAATTACATTAAGCCCTATAACATTAGTTATTTATTTAAATTCAAGAGTATTTTTTCTACCACCGCCTGATCTTCAAAGTTTAAATTGCTGCGAAGAATACAAAATACCAACTTTTCTCCAGTTATGTTTGCCGTAAATTTGTATGTGTCATTATCAAATTCTAAGTTTTCTAATGCTAAAATAGCCACCTTATGCAAGGGCAAGGTCAAGGCTGGTTTAAAATAAAGATAACTTTCACTTACTGCTACATAAACCTTACCAATGTTTAAAATGAAGAAAATACAGAACCCTAGTCCCCAGCCAATAATTGAAATAATTGCAAAGGCAGTGACTAAGGTATGTGCTTCTTTAGGAATAGAAAGTACGCCAATAACAGCGAATACAATAAATGCAATAGCAATATATAAAAAATACATATTTCTAATATAGAAATGGTTTTTTATTTCTCTGGCTTCTTCGTTTGACGATAGCTCTAGCTGCTGCAAACCTAATCCTTTGTTAGTTGCTAAAACACCCAACATGCCTAACAAGCCATAAATGGGCCCTAAAACAAAACCTGCAATAACATTTAAAACAGTCAGTTCTTTAGGATATTTACCCGCATATAAAAAATAACTCACATTAACAATAACTAACACCCAACTAGCACAAATAATAATCCAATGCATCTGACTCAAGGTTATTAACACAGCCATTAGGATGTTAATTATCATACCTGTGCTAAATAAATAACTATATCGCTGTTTCATAATTCACAAACCTTATTGAGCATATAAAACGGCACCCTAAGGTGCCGTTCTTGTTCTTAAAGTGCAGATCGATAAACAGCTGCGACTTCTTCATCTGTTAGCTTACGTGGGTTAGTTAATGCACAAACATCTTTTTGTGCATTTTTAACCATTTCTTCGATATCTTTTTTCTTCACACCTAATTCAGTGAGGTTTTTCGGAATACCTACATCTTTAGAAAGTGCACGAATAGATTTGATGGCTAACTTAGCAGCATCACGCATTGATAGGCCTTCAATATTTTCACCTAAAGCTACAGCGATATCTGCAAAGCGCTCAAGACGAGCAATCATGTTTACTTCGCAAACATGCGGCAATAACAGCGCATTACATACGCCATGCGGTAAGTTATACATGCCACCCAACTGATGCGACATGGCGTGTACATAACCAAGGCTGGCGTTATTAAATGCCATGCCAGCCAGATACTGAGCATAGGCCATAGCATCACGAGCTTCGAGGTCATCGCCACGCGCCACTGCTTTACGCAAATTAGTGCCAATTAGCTGAATAGCTTGCAAGGCACAGGCATCGGTAATGGGGTTGGCGGCTGTTGAGACATAGGCTTCAACGGCATGTGTTAAGGCATCCATTCCAGTAGCGGCGGTTAAAGCTGGTGGCATATCAATCATCAAGACAGGATCGTTAATAGCAACATCAGGTGTTACTCGCCAGTCAACAATAGCCATTTTTACGTGGTTAGATGTATTAGTAATGATAGTAAAGCGCGTCATTTCACTGGCTGTGCCAGCTGTAGTATTGATCGCAACATACGGAGGCAATGCCTGTACTACTTGATCTAACCCTTCATAGTCAGAAATAACGCCACCATTGGTCACAATAATGCCGACAGCTTTACAGCAATCATGGGCGCTACCACCACCCAGTGAAATCAACATATCACAATGATTGTCTTGATAAACTTTTGCGCCAGCAACTACGTTTTCGTCTGTTGGATTTGGTACTGTTTCATCAAAGACTACGCAATTAAAGCCAGCGTCTTCTAATAGTTGTACGATTTTTTGGCTATAGCCTAAAGCTGTCATACCTTTATCAGTAATCAGCAGTGGCTTAGTCGCCTTTAAAGACTTAACGCGATCAGGTAATTCTTTAACACAGCCTTCGCCTAATAGCGAAACAACTGGCATAAAAAAACTTGCAATGGCACTCATCTTTGTACTCCTACAGTTAACGACACGGTTTTATCGCCTAAGCTGAAATTAATAATTCCAATATCTTGTCCAATAATCCCTAGCAAAATGTTGACTCAGACGTTTTACTAATTGATGCGCTTGCTGCTGCACTAGCGTGACTTGCTCCAGTAGTGGTGCACGATCCATGTTGGCTAAGCAATAAACTTCACCTTCATCAGGATCACTCTCCTGAACAAACAGCTTATTGTTATAGTGCGCTATTTCTAAACTCCAGCCTTGGTCTGCGTCATTGAAACAGCTTCCTTCTTCATTTTTTTGAAGCTGTGTACACAAATAATCTAATTCTCCAACCGTGTCATACCACGGAAAGCCAACCAAAGTTTGGTTGTTAGTCTTATCTAATAAAAGAGGTCTAACCCAAAAATAATGCGGCATTAACTTGCACTTATGAGCGGCGCTTACGTGAATGATATTTTCGTAATAACGCACTAGCTCATCAAAATGTGTAAGCGCAGTCTGCGTTGTCATGAACAGATGCGGATCATTCAATGGGACATAGAGTGGCACAGAAAATTTATCTCTGTTCCCCACTTGCTTAGGATCATTCGGATTACCGATAAATAGACTCGGCCGCAACAGAAAATAGAAAGCGAACTCAGGTTGAGCAATATAGGTTGTAGTTTCTATCCAGCTAGGAGAGTTCGACATACACTGACACCATGACCAATGAGTAAAGCCATAGCTTACATAAAAAAGGGCAACTTAACGTTGCCCTTTCGCTCAATTTAATAGGTTCACTACATACCTAGATAGGTTGGCAGTGCCAATGAGATCCATGGAATATAGGTAATCAAAATTAAGAACAATAACAACAGCGCTAACCAAGGCATGGCTGCTTTGATAACTTGTGGTACTGTCATACCCGTCACTGCCGAAGTAACGAACAGATTGAGCCCTACAGGTGGCGTAATCAAGCCAATCTCCATATTCACCACCATGATAATACCTAGATGAATAGGGTTAATGCCTAATTCCACTGCAATTGGGAATAAGATAGGTGCCAAAATTAGGATAATAGCCGATGGCTCCATGAAAGCACCGGCAATCAACAATACAATATTGACCACCAACAGGAACATCCAAGGCTCAAAGCCAGACTCTAATACCCAAGCGGTAATTTGCTGTGGAATTTGCTCTGTGGTTAACACATGGGCGAATAACATGGCGTTGGCAATAATAAACATCAACATGATGCTTAATTTAGCAGACTCTAAAATTACCTTAGGCGCTTCTGTGATTTTCATATCTTTGTATACAAAAATCGCAATAAAAGCGGAATAGACTGCTGCTACCGCTGCGGCTTCTGTTGGGGTAAACATGCCTGAGTAAATACCACCCAAGATGATCACCATCAATAATAAGCCCCAGATTGCTTTTCGCGCTGCACTTAACCATTGACGAAAGCTAGCACGAGGCATGGCCGGTAGTTTTTTCTTAACCGCAATAACATAGATAGCCACCATTAGGCCCACGCCCAATAATAAGCCTGGCACAACGCCTGCCATAAATAAGCTACCCACTGATTGCTCAGTCGCGGCAGCATAAACCACCATTACAACAGATGGAGGAATCAAAATACCGAGCGTACCTGCGTTACACACAATTCCCGCACCAAAGGCTTGTGGATAACCTGAGCGCACCATACCTGCAATAGCAATAGAGCCAACAGCAGCTACAGTGGCAGGACTTGAGCCAGAAAGTGCAGCAAACAACATACAAGCTAATACGGCACCAATAGCTAAGCCGCCACGGATATGACCAACACAGGCGTTAGCAAAGTCGATTAAACGACGCGCCACACCACCAGTGGTCATAAAGGCACCCGCCAATAAGAAAAACGGAATAGCTAATAAGGTGTAATGTTCACTTGTTTCAAATAGCTTAATCGCTAATGAGCGCACTGAGTCAGGGCTAAAGAACATAATAGTGAGCGAGCCTGCCAAGCCTAAAGAAATAGCTACAGGTACGCCAATAAACATCAGAACAAATAAGGCCAAAAAGAGGAATAAAATAGTCATTACACACGCTCCTCTTTTTCATCCGCTAAATGCAGCGCATCTGCCGCTTCATCGGCAAGCCCTAAGCCAATTTGTTTGCCCGTCACAATACGCCACATAATTTCTAAGTAACGAATAAATACCAATGCAAAACCAACAGGAATAATTAAAGCAATATGCCATTGCATAACACCAAAGTGCCCTAAATCGTCAGCGCCAATTGCATTTGTCATTAACACTGTCAACCACTCATAACTCGCTTCAACAATTAGCCCGGCATAACCTAAGCAGACTAAACAGGCCACAAAGCCAATAAAACGCTGCAAGCGACGCGGTACTAATTTAACTAAAGCATCAACACCAATATGCCCTGCCGTACGCACGCCATAGGCCAAACCAAAGAAAATGAGCCATGCAAAAAGTGCTTTAGTCAGCGCATTACTCCAAGTCATTGCTTGGGCGCCATCTAAAATAAAATCGCCAATGCTATACATAGCTTCAGAAAAGCCTTCAGAGCTTTCGGCCGTCCATTCTGCAAATTTATAAAACATTGAATATAAGTTATTGAGCAAGACATAAACGAAAGTCACTAATGTCATTGCTGCTAATAGGAAAACGATAAAGCCTTCCTCAAAACGATCCCAAACGCGGCGCAAGGCGTTCATTTGATTTCTCCTCGTGGAGGGTAGAACTAAAACGCGGATACAGCTTTTGCAAACTGCATCCGCGTTAAACACAACTTATTGCTGATTAGCAGCTTCGGCAGCCTTGATGCGCTCAGCACCAATTTCGCCTTCAAATTTTTTCCACACTGGACGCATGGCTTCACGCCATTCTTCGCGCTGCTCTGCAGTTAGTGTGATAATTTCACTACGGCCACTGTCAATAATGCGTTGTTTATCGCCTTGGTTTAGCGCATCAGCTTGTTTATTCACTTCGGTGGTGACTTCATCCATGATGCTAGCCAATTCAGTGCGCACATCATCAGGTAAACCATTCCAGAATTTAGTGTTAGTAATCACCATATAATCTAACAAGCCATGGTTAGACTCAGTAATGTACTTTTGCACTTCGTGCATTTTTTGCGAGTAAATATTTGAATATGGGTTTTCAGCACCATTTACAACGCCTGTTTGTAAACCTTGGTACACTTCAGCAAAACTCATTTTACGTGGGTTAGCGCGCAGTGCTTTAAACTGCTCATCTAACACCGCAGAAGCTTGTACACGGAATTTTAGACCGCGAGCATCTTTAGGTACGCGCAAGGCTTTGTTAGCTGATAGTTGTTTCAAACCATTGTGCCAATAACCAAGACCTGTAATCCCCTTGCTTTCCATTGACGTGAGCAACTCTTTACCAACTGGACCTTTTTGGAAACGATCAACAGCGGCCATGTCATCAAACAAGAAAGGCAAATCAAAAATCTGAATTGGTTTTGAGTAGTGCTCAAACTTTGCTAATGAAGGCGCAATAATTTGCACATCACCTAGCAATAGTGCTTCCATTTCTTTACCGTCACCGAATAAAGAGGAGTTTGAATAAACTTCTACTTTTACTTTGCCAGCTAAACGTTCTTCAGCTAATTGCTTAAAGAGTAAAGCGCCTTGTCCTTTGGGAGTATGCTCAGCAACAACGTGTGAGAACTTAATTACGATTGGCTCATCAGCCATTGCAAAACCTGCAACGCTTAATGATAAAGCACAAGCTAGTGCCTTAGCAGTCAACTTGAACATAGTTGTTCCTCTTATTAGTAGTTGGCAGAATCCAAAGGACTCCAGTCATTCGACTTTTTGTAGTCTGTGAAATAAATCGCAACATACGTGCCAACTTGATATTTTCTTATAAAAAACAGCTAAAAAAGAGAAAACAACTTAAATTTACTTAAAATGCAGCCAATAAGACTAATCTAAATAATATAATTATTATTCAGCAACGCTAATTGGCGAGTTTTCGCCATATCAAACATCAGAAAACGGCGAATTTTCGCCAGAACCGGCAAAGACTAAATTATGTTTACGTAATTTATCATGCAGAGTTTTACGTGGAATTCCTAACGCCTCAGCCACACTACGCAAGGATGTATGGGCCTTACCTAGCTCAGCAGCAATCATGGCTTTTTCAAAGGCTTCTACCTGAGCGCTTAATCCGACTTTTGTAGTATAGCTTTCTTCTGCACTACTACTAATGGTTATAGCCAATCCTAGTGCATAACGCTCAGCGGCATTTTGCAGCTCCCGCACATTACCAGGCCAAGTATGAGCTAAGAGTTCAAGCCTATCCTGGGCAGTCATTTCTTTAAGCGGCAAATTGTTACGTTCACAGGCTTTATCAAGAAAGTGTTGAAACAAAGGCAGAATGTCATCCTTGCGCTCTCTTAAAGCTGGAATACGTAGCTGTGCTACATTTAAACGATAATAGAGGTCTGCACGAAAGCGCCCTTGGTCAGCCGCTTCTCGCAAATCCTCTTTCGTCGCCGCGATAACACGAATATCTAAAGGCAGCTGCTCATTAGATCCCATACGCTCAACCACTCGTTCTTGTAGTAAACGTAAAATCTTTACTTGCACATCAAGGCTCATGCTTTCAATTTCATCCAGAAAGATAGTGCCGCCATTAGCATATTCAAATTTACCAATACGCCGTTTATTGGCGCCAGTAAAAGCACCTACTTCATGACCAAAGAGTTCACTTTCAACAAGATTTTCAGCTAAAGCTCCTGCATTGATTGCCACAAAAGGCCCATCTCGGCGGCTCGACAAGCTATGTAATGCACGGGCTACTACTTCTTTACCGCTGCCTGTTTCGCCCCAAACCAGAACATCTGCATTAGTAATAGCTAGCGCTCCAACCTGTTGCCGTAAATGTTGAATTTGCTTAGATGGCCCCAGAAGACGTGCACCAAGCTCACTACGATCCGCTAACTCTAAGCGTAAAGATCGGTTTTCTAGCACCAAACGACGTAGCTCTAAGGCACGATGAATACTGTCTAATAATTGCTCGCGGGCAAAAGGTTTTTGTAAAAAATCATAGGCACCTGAACGCATAGCTTCAACAGCCAGAGGCACATCACCATGCCCTGTTATGAGCAGCACAGGCAATTCAGGATCAAAGCTTTTAATTTGCCTTAACAACGCGAAGCCGTCCATACCAGGCATACGTATATCACTGACAATAATGCCTGGCCAATCACGAGACACTTGCTCCAACAATCCCTCAGCAGAGGCTAGAGCCTGTACGGATAAACCTGCTAAATCAAAGGTTTGGCTTAATGCAGTACGCAGATGAGGATCGTCATCAAGTAATAAAACCTGAGTGTCTTGCTTTACTGAAGTCATAAAAAAATATCTTCTGTTGAATGCGACATGCTATTGGCTTGAATGGCTCTTAAACGTACTTCTACAATAGCGCCACCTTCTTTATGATTGCTGAAAATAAGCTCACCGCCTAAACCGCGAATCACTGCATCACAGATAGCTAAGCCTAAGCCTAAACCTCGAGCGCTGGTTTTAGTAGTAAAAAATGGTTCGCGCGCTTGTGCTAAAGCTTCTTGGGTAAAGCCATTACCATTATCACGAATAATTAAAGAAATCCATTCGTCTGTTACTTTGGAGCTAATAAAAATACGCCGAGGCGCTGATTTTTCACTTAACGCATCCAAAGCATTACTGAGTACATTGCTTAATACTTGACGCAAACGTGTTTCACCAGCCTCTACCCATAAGGTCGCATCTGGGATATCGCGCACCAAACTCACATGCATTTCTTGGCGACGCTTAGCAATCAAAGCCAGGCTATCATCTAAAGCTGACTGCAAAGCAACATGCTCTGAAGCCTTGCGGTCACGCCGTGCAAAGGCACGTAGATGGGCAATGATAGATGCCATACGCTCAGTTAATTGGCTAATCAAACCCAAGTTGCTTTCCACATCACTATAACGTTGATGTGCTAAAAAGATTTTGCTGTTATCGGCATAGTTACGAATAGCCGCCAAAGGCTGATTTAGCTCATGACTAATACTAGCGGACATGACGCCTAACGCAGTTAATTTGCTAGCCTGCACCAACTCATCTTGTGCTTTTACTAGCTCCTGCTGCGCTTGTTCACGTTTGAGCACTTCTTTTTTCAGTACTGCATTGAGCGCTTCTAAATCTTGGGTGCGATGCAATACGTTTTGCTCTAATTCATGCTTAGCTTGCGCATCTAACGCAATACGATCTAAATAGTGCCGACGACGCTGCATTAAGATACCCAACCAAAGCAGCACAGCTAATAAGGTAATAGTGACAATCGCCATCGCACTACGCACAGGCGCTTCAACTTGCGAGATAGGCGTGTAAATGGATACCTTCCAACCTACTTTGGGAAGTTCTTGAGTCTGTACTAACCAATCCTTGCTATTAATGTTCCATAACTTGGGCGCTAACGTCGGATAAGGTTGATAAGCAGCAATACGATTGCGTTCTACATCATTTAATTCATGTGTGGCGGTAAAGCGCCACTTATCATTGGAGGTTAAAATAATGACGCCATTATCATCTGTTACCACAAGCTGCTCTGGCGTTTTTCCCCATAGCGTTTCAGTGTTGGAAATATCCACCTTAACCACTAAAACACCAATCATTTTATCGCCATCATAAACTGCGTTACCAAAATAATAGCCACGCTTAAAAGAAATATTACCTACACCAAAAAACTGCCCTTGCCGGCCTTGAATTGCCTCTCGAAAATAAGGCCGAAAAGCGAAGTTATTGCCACTAAATGGTCTTGCTGTGTTCCAGTTTGAGGCTGCCCAAGTGAAACCATTACGATCCATCAGATAAATAACATCTGCACCTGTTTCTTGCTGAATACGCTCTAATGTACGGTTGGCTTGAGCAATAGCTGTAGCATCATCTGTCTTTAAGAGTGCCTGTTTTAAGCTAGGTAAGTTTCCTAAAATTTGTGGTAATACTTCATAACGCCCAAGTGTGCCTTGTACGTTAGCCACATATAAGTCTAAGGTTTGTTGGTTTTTAAGAAATACTGTCTGCTGATAATAACGGCTAACAAAATGATGCAATGGCCATAATAAACAGACGAACAACAGCCCTAACCACAATAAATTGCGCCAGCGTGGACGTTTTGTTGAAGAAAGCTGTGAGTTCATGGCCACTGTTAATCGCTAAAAAGACTATTATTACTTATTCAGCGCCGTTACTCATCCTTCTCGTATGAAAAGCTAGGCTAATTTAACTGAGCACAATAATCCTGCTCAGGTGCTGCTGGCGTATACCAAAGGTAATCCGCGGCATTAGCTGGTATATTTTGCCCTTCTTCAACAAACAGCAGCACCTTCACCGCCTTTGCACCTTGATCCGCCAAATGCAGTGGCACACCTATATCTTTACGCACATGAAAACCACCTGCAATTAAAGCTGTTGGCTTTTCAGCCTTAATTAATGTGTTCGCCATTAAACGATCTCTACTGCGCTGAATCCCTACCATGGCAGGAATTTGGCTCTCAGGTATTTGATTACAATGTGCTTCTTGCACCTGTTGAGTGAGCTTATCTGTAATATCTAACGCTGTGCTTTTAATACCAATGAGCTGCTCAGGCTGGCGATATAACTGACGTATTTGCTCTCTTGAGAAGTTAGCAGCCAACACAGGATAAGACTGTTGCATGCTGTAGTTAATTAACGCTTGATACTGCTGCCAATCCCAACCTGCACTCCAATTGAGATGACGAGCTAAATCTTGCCCAATTAATGTTGGATCTTGTTTGACTGTATCGACCAATGGCTGCTGTTCTAAACTAAGCATTTCTAGTACTAAACTTGCCTGCGCGCGCTGTACAGCTAATGCCTGTAGCACCTTAACTTCTTGGGTATGATGATAGGCATTGTCATGCTTTTCACCAATGAGCAAAATTTCTGCTTGTGCTAGCTCAGTAAATAGCTGTTCTTGACTAATAAACGCCTGTTCTTGCACTGACCAAATACTGGCTTTATTAGCCGTATTTAACGCACAGCCTGTACTACTTAGAATACTGATAAAAAGTATTAAAAAACGCATAATAATCTAATCCCTACTTTGCAATAACTAGCGGGCAATCCTGCTCAGGATGCCTCCCTATAATGACCTGTAAGCCAAAAACGCTTTGTATATTTTCGGCTGTAAGCACATGCTTTGTACTTCCTTGAGCATGCAACAGCCCTGTATTTAACAATACTAAATCATCACAGTAACGCGCGGCCAAATTCAAATCATGAAGCACTACTAAAACAGCACAACCTAAGCGCGCTAACTGCTGAACACTTTGCATTATGCAATGCTGATGTAGCGGATCAAGCGCCGATGTTGGTTCATCTAGCAGTAAAACCCGCTGCTCATTATAAGGCGCTAATTGGACAAGTACTCTTGCCAGCTGCACACGTTGACGCTCACCGCCAGAAAGCTGTAAATAATTTCGCTGCAATAAATGTAATGCATGGGTTTGAGCTAATGCTTGCTCAATAAATTGTTGGTTTTGGGAATGACTAGTTGCATGCGGCAGACGTCCCATAGCTACTACCTCAGCCACAGAAAACGAAAAACTTAAGCTGGATTGCTGTGGCAATACGGCCAAATGCTGGGCTCTTTTATTTGCCTGCCACTGAGATAGGCTTTTTTCTGCCAGCAGAACTTCGCCTAAATTCGGCTGCAAATCACCACTCAATGTTGCTAACAAGGTACTTTTCCCAGCTCCATTAGCGCCTAATACGCCTGTCACCCTACCCGAGGCTAACGTACAAGCATCTAGCTGTAAAATACAACGCCCCGACTTATGCACACTGATATTTTTTGCAGACAGCATCTTAGTCTCGGCTTTTAATTAATAGATAAAGGAAGAAAGGTGCCCCTAATAAGGCGGTAATAATACCAATGGGCATTTCCGCAGGCGCCATAGCTAAACGTGCCAGAACATCGGCTAGCAATAATAAACTAGCGCCTACTAAAGCACTGGCTGGCAGTAAATATCGATGATCCGAGCCTACAACAAGACGCATCAGATGCGGCACTATCAAACCAATAAACCCTATTAAACCTGTAGCTGCTACTACAGTACCGGTTGCCAGTGCTACACAAAAAATCAGTTTGCGCTTTAATCCTTGTGTATCTATTCCTAGATGCCTTGCTTCAGACTCACCTAATAGCAAGGCATTGAGTGATTGAGCCTGTGTTAATAACCAAATAAAAACCCCCAAGCCTACAACTATCACAGGTATTAAGCGGGTATAACTGGCGCCACTTAAACTGCCTAGATTCCAAAAACTTAACGTGCGTAATTGAGCATCATCTGCTAAGTAAGAAAATAAGCCCACCAAGGCCCCTGTTAACGCGGTAAAGGCAATGCCAGCTAATAGCATGGTGCCTACTTGTGTCTGCCCATTTTTAGTGCCTATGCGATAAACCAATAAAACAGTAACTAACCCGCCTAAAAAAGCACAACCAGATAAGAGATAAGGCGCTATAAACACGGGCAAATTGCCTAAAAACGAACTACCGACAATAGCAATAGCTGCCCCTAGCGAGGCTCCCATAGCTACACCTATTAAGCCTGGATCCGCCAAAGGATTTCTAAACAACCCCTGCATGGCTACGCCAGATATGGCTAACACACTTCCTACAACCACGGCCAGTAGCATTCGTGGCAAGCGTATCTGTTCAAGAATTAACTGGGCTTGCGGATGTGCTGCTTGCACAGGAACCCCTAAAGCACTTAGCACATCAACAAAAGCCAACTGAGTGGCTCCCAAACTGAGCGATAGCCCTATGCTAAGCAGCAATAACGCAACTAGAGCAAGCCAAAAAGAAAAACGTTGAGGCACTACTGTTTTTCCACTGGATAAAATTCATCAACTAGCTGCTCTAACCTACTTGGCAGTCTAGGCCCTAGGCCTCCTACTAATAATGTCGGATCTAGGGCTAATAGACGCTGGTTTTTTACTGCAGATGACTGAGCTAAAATAGGTAACGATTTAAGCAGTATTGCTTCAACCTGCTGTGGTGTAGCCTCACGCTCTGAAACCAATATCACTTGAGGATCAAGGCTCAACAAAGCTTCATTAGATACAGGTTTATAGCCTTGATGCGTAAATAGGTTTTGCCCTCCTGCCTGCTCAATCATCCAATCGGCTACGGTATTCTTCCCCGCAATTAATGACTGTCCATTATGTGCTGCTAATACCATAATCACCCGCGGCTTATGACGCTGCTGACTCATACGGTTACTCGCTTGAGTAACTTTTTGCAGTTGCTGGCTAAAGGTTAAAAAAGCTTGCTGAGCTCGATTCTCCTGTTTTAACAGTGTACCTAGCTGCATTAAATTATTATGCAGCGCTTGCAAGCTAGGCTCAGTTGAAAATTGCACAACCTTTATGCCAGAAGCCTTCATTTGCTGTATCACAGGTGCAGGTCCCATCTCCTCAGTGCCTAATAAAAGGCTGGGAGATAGCATCAGCACTCCTTCAGCGGCTAATTGTCTTTGATAGCCTACATTAGGTAATTGCTTCAACTGTGCCGGATGCTGACTTGTTGTATCTACCCCAACAATACTATTTTGCGCTCCTAAAGCGACCACCCACTCAGTTAGCGAACCGCCGGCGCTAACAATTCTTTGCGAGGTAGCAGCCAAAACCGGTAGGCTTAAAAAACATAAGAAAAATAATTGTGTACAGTTTTTGATCAAACTTTTCATGCCGCCAATTCCAAGTCTTCATCATCCAGTAACTTTAAGAAAGAACCTTCTAAAGCAAGATGACACTGCTCCAATAAAACCCGCACCCTATCAAGATAGCCCGCAACAAATACACCACCACCCGCTCCCGCCGCAAAGGCAACAATGGCTATACTTAAGCCAAAAACACTGGGATATAGCGCCTGCGCCAATAACAGCATATTGACTCCAAAAGGATCAGAAAGCACTGAAATAAAAGCGCTAAGACTGGCCAGCACGCCCAGTAAAAATGATATGCCAGCTCCTAGCTTCAATAGACTTAGATGTTTAGTCAGGCGATGCTTTTCTTCTAACAGCCAAGTATTTAATACTTCTTTGCGTTCACTTCCCTCTAAGTAGCGATGCTGCTGTAAAAGACTTAACCCATAATGCCATCCTTGTTGGCGTATACGGCATTTGCCTTGTCGGCAGTATCCATGACAATCGGCAATACTCTGATTAGTACACTCAGCAGTAACAGGCGTTAATTGAAAAAAAACATACAGCCGTTCAAGTATTAACAAAACTACAGCTATGGCTACTAAAGTAAGTGGCCAAGCGACAAAGCCTGCCATCGCAAACCAAACGGGCATATTTAAACCTCCAATACCGGGAAACTTTCAGCCAAAATGCGCCAGTTTCTTAGCTCAGGAATACCAGGTTTGCGCACGCCAAATATCTGTATAATCAGCTCGCCACTACTATCAAAGGCTTCCCAGCTAGTCACAATGCCATCCGTAGTTGGTTTTCTTACGCGCCATAACTGAGCAATGGCACTGGCTTTTAAATGCAGATTAAATCGCTCGTCCAAAATATTGAACCATTCGCCATACCAACGTAGGTTGTTTATTTTCCCTGAATGAATTTGCACGCAATGGGCATTGCCTACGAAAATCATAATATCTTGCTCTTGTTGTGCCGCCTGTTCGAGGAAGTTTGGTAAGGCATCGTTAGACAAAGGCTCTGCCCATGCTGCACCGGCTAAGCGCAAAGCCTGTGTTCGTGTAACTTGAAACTTTTTCAACATCGCAAAAAAATGATGCGTATCTTTAAGTTCTGACCAATGTTTTCGCAGCCCTTCAATATCCACTTGAGCATCTTTTAATTCGTTGTGTTCTGTATCAAGCTGATTAACCTCTAAGCAGTTATTTTGCTCAGGATGGGTAAATTTTGATAAGAATACGGGCCAATAGGCAATGTTACTGCTTGAAGTCAAATACACTTTATGCACGGCCATACCAGCATCATCAAAAAACTGAATACTATAGCGCTCACCTTGATTCGTTATTTCTGTTAAAGCAAAAACCGTTTTCCAGCCACTGAGAAAAAAACGTAAATCTATCTCAGAAGAAACAACTAATCCCATTTTATTATTGGCTGCAATTTGTGGACTTAGGTAAACCCCTTTACGCTCATGAACACAGTATTCATTGCGCGTTAGCGCCATCACATCACCAAAGTTTTCTAACGCAAGCAGTAGTTTTCCCCAATCTGGCTGTAAACGCACACAGTCAATACCTATACGCGATGCTAGTAACTCAGCTTCAGATACCTCAAGCACTTTGGCAGCATCACGCGCGCGTAATCTAGGCTGATTTTGCACTAATACCTGCCACGCTAAATAAAGTGTATTGCCAGTATAAGTTTTTACTGTTTGCGCAGTATTCATAGTCGCTCCTTAGCCTGTCATAAGGGCTTGCTTGCAACGAAAATAATCCACCAAGGATATTCGCTCGGTTTTATACGAAGACACTTAGCCTAAAACATATGATATTAAGAATCATTTGCGTTTGATAATCAAGTGTTATTATGATGCATCCCTTAGATATTGAATAATTTAGATCATCAAGGGGAGATTTATGCCGTCGATATCACCAATAAAACTCATGCCGTTGTATTTTTTCACTGCACTAATACCTATTTCTTGTTTTGCTGAAGGCTCTAAAGTTACTCACTTTTCTCCTGTAACTATTACTGCCACACGTACCGAACAAGCAACAAATGAAGTATCTACCAGTGTCTCTGTTATCAACCAAGCTGATATTAACCATAAGCTAATAAATAATATTCATGAGCTAGTGCGGCATGAGCCTGGCGTATCAGTGGGCGGCAGCCAAAGTCGGTTTGGCTATTCAGGTTTCACCATTCGGGGAATTGGTGGCAATCGCGTATTAACCCAAGTAGACGGCGTTGGCGTTGCCAATGATTTCTCATTTGGACCATTTCTAAGCGCTCAACGTGATTTCGTAGATCTAGATACGCTTAAGCAAGTAGAAATTATTAAAGGCCCTGCCAGCTCACTCTACGGTAGTGATGCCATAGGCGGTGTAGTCAGCTTTATCACCAAAGATGCGGCGGATTATCTAACTCATGGCAATGACACATTTTTTAGGCTTAAAACTGGTTATGATGGCGCTGACTATAGTTGGCAGCGCTCTGGTACTTTTGCTGGCCGTTATCAACAATTTGACCTTTTGCTCCAAGCGGGGAAAAGCACAGGACATAATCCGTTAAGTGATGGACAGCATGGTGGTATTGGCAAACAAAGATCACGAACAAACCCTCAAGACAAATCTCGAGAATCTTTTTTAAGTAAATTTGGTTGGGATATTTCTGAGCAACAAAGACTACAATTGACCTATGAAAAATTTAATAGTGATATTGATAGCAATATTCTTACCAATCGCAAATCAGCTAAAGATATTCAACAGGCAATAGCTAACAGTGGCCCTCGCGGCATCAATATGACCACCTCACAACAAGCTAAAGATAATAGCCGACGTGAACGTATTTCTCTTTTACACAAACTTAATCTTAACAGTGCTTTAGCAGACCATATTGAAACCCAGCTGTCTTATCAAGAAAGCATGACCAAGCAAAAAACCGTAGAGGATTACCTATCCTTGCGGCCTACAGCACCAAGCACAGATATTTGGTCTAAGCGCTATAAAGACGCGCGTTACCAAGAGCGTGTTTGGCACCTAAATAGCATGTTTCAAAAGCGTTTTGAGTTAGCAGCAACAGAACATTTACTAACATATGGATTAGATTACAAGCGAACTAAAAACAAAGATATTCGTAATGGTTTTAGCATTAGTAAAGCCACTGGTAAAGTCACTACGGACAAGCCAGAAAGTGACTTCCCAGACCCTACTACGACTCAATACGCTATTTTTGTGCAAGATCAAATTCAGTATGGCCGCTGGACCTTTATACCCGGCTTGCGTTATGACCACTATAAAATGGCACCCAAGGTTAGCCAACGTTATAAAAACACCAACGCACAGGATCATAATCCCAGCAATTATAGTGATTCGAAAATATCACCTAAACTTGGTATAACTTACCAAATTAATGATAATTACAGCACTTACGCTCAATATGCCCATGGCTTTCGTGCACCACAAGCAGTAGAAATATTTGGCGAATTTGAAAATCATATTCGTCGTTATCGTGCCCTTGCCAATACCAACCTAAAAGCCGAAACCAACCATAGTTATGAGCTTGGTTTCCGAGGTCAATTTGATCAGGGCAGCTTTGGCATTGCAGCTTTTTATAATCAATACAAAAATTTCATTGATCAAGAAATGCGCCCTGCGACAAAGCCAGGTTTACTGTTTGAATTTCAAAACATCAACCGCGATGACGTTATTATTAAAGGTATTGAAGCCCGCGGTGACTATGATTTAGCACACTTAGGCTTACCACAAGGCTGGACTATCTTCGGTACATTAGGTTACGCCCATGGACAAGATAAGGGAACCCATCAACCCATCAACTCAGTAGAACCTTTAAAAGGCGTCTTCACTCTTGGATACATAGATCCAGAGCAAAAGTTTGGCAGCGATTTAAGCTGGACCTTGGTCGCACGAAAAAATCGTATCAACAAAGAAGAGCTAGCCAATCCTATTAGCCGTTCTGGCTATGGCTTAGTCGATTTAACTGGTTGGTGGCAGCTTACTGACAATCTATCAGTTAATGCAGGTATTTATAATCTCACAGACAAACGTTACTGGAATTGGAATGATGTACGTGAAGCTACAGGGAATACGCCGACTCAAGCCTCTCAGCTAAATAAAGCTTTTTATAGCCAAACAGGACGTTATGGCGCCATTAGTTTTATTCTTGAAATATAAGAGTATTACCGCAACTAAGCCTGTTTTATACACAGGCTTAGTTAAAATTAAGCTTTTTTCATAAAGCAGGACTTTAATAATAGCTTTTGTCCATCCACCTTACAGTCCACATCGTGATCGCCTTCCACCAAGCGTATGTTGGTAATGCGCGTCCCCATCTTAATCACAGTAGATGAGCCTTTAACTTTCAGGTCTTTAATCAAGGTAACAGTGTCACCATCTTTTAACTCTGTTCCATTCGCATCACGATATACAGGGCCAGTAGCTTCACTAATAGCCTCATTTTCTTGCCATTCATGCCCACAGCTTGCACATACTATGTGATCACGATCTGGATAAGTAATATCGCCTTGGCATGCTGGGCATAATGTTAAGTCAGACATGTCAATCCTCAGTCTAAAAATCAGCGCAAAGCTTACCTTAATTAGTCTGTAATAGCGAATTGCCATCCCCTTATAAGCTAAAACAGGCATAAAAAGATAACATTGCAAGCATAGCCGTTTCTAGCCAAAGCACCTAAAACACGTAAAACTCAAGCATTTTAAGTGAACGATGCCTAGAGAGTAGATAAACGCTGTTTAATTATTTGAGTGGCAAAGGTGTTAGGTCGCGCTGCTAGTAGGCTTTGGGCAAGCGTTTTTAGCGCCATATCTATTTTTCATGCATAAAAAAATCCCAGCCTATTGCTAAGCTGGGATTTTGTTTTAGGCGCTTGACGGTGACCTACTCTCACATGGGGAGACCCCACACTACCATCGGCGATACATCGTTTCACTTCTGAGTTCGGGAT